>PWLT01000415.1 GCA_003558415.1 Hyphomicrobiales bacterium | reverse complement strand
TGAGGCCCCCTTTCGCCGCCCGCACTTGCGCCACCAGATCACTCGCGACCGCCTCGGCCTCTTCCCGCTGGCGGTGGAACTGCGCCTCCTGATCGGCATTCTCGGGGGCGTCCATGTAGCTGCGGATGAGATCCAGCACATAGGCGGGCTCTTCCGACCAGCGGGCGATGCCGGGGTCGATCTCCCACAGGGCGCGGTGGCCGAAACGCTCGAGGAAAGCCACCACTTCGGGGTGGTCGGGGCTGGGCTCGGCGCCCTCGGCCCTGAACTGCCGCGCCAGCCGCCACAAGGCCATGCCCATCTCGGTGGTGATGTTGTGGGGCAGCGCGCGCTGGACGGGGGTGAACAGGGCCTCATCGCCCAGCCAGTCCGCCACCTTGCGCCGCAGCGCCCCCTCGGCCATCAGGCCCGGGGTCATCACGGCAACGGGGATGATCCAGATGATCGCACCGCGCCGGCCCAGCACATCGCGGATGAAATCCACTCGCGCGCGCATGGTGGAGAGCCCCTTGGCGTCACGTTCGAACTGGCGGATGGCCGCGTCGGTCTCGGCCAGCACGCGCAGCCGTGCCCGCTCGGGGTTGAGCGAGGCCATCAACCCGCGCCAGCCCAGCCGCGCGAACAAGGGGCCCAGCCGCCACCAGAAACCGATGCCGCCCTTGCGCCCCGTGATGCGATGGCCCTCGCGCTCGCCAAAGGCCAGAAGCGCCTGGCCGGTGACCGGATCCTTGTCAGACGCAGCCTCGGCCAGTTGCGGCCAGCGCTTTTGCTTGCGCAACAGCTCGGTGATATCGGCGAAGAGCCGCCCGGCGCTTTCCTTCAACCACGGCAACTCCCGCTCTGGCCGGCCCGTGGCGGCATGGGCAAAGCCGCCAACGATGGCGCGCCACCAGTCGATGCCGGCGGGGGTGAAGGGCTCCATCATCTGCTGGGCATGGACGTTGAAGCAAAGGTAAAGCCGCAAGCCCTCTTCCGGCGCGGGCAGGGGTTCTGGCAGCGGAAAGAGCGAGGTGATGGGGCGCGACTGCACCAGATAGATGCGCCCGCCCTCGATGGCCCATTCCAGATCTTGCGGGCTGTCGAAATATTTCTGCGCCCGCGCACCGAGCGCTGCGAGTTCCGCCACTTCCGCCTCGCTCAGGCTCGCTTCGCGGCGCTTGTCCTCGGGCATGGGGCGGTTGACGGTGCCCTTGCCCTCGCGAACCGTGATCACCTGCTTGTCGGACAGGTGATGCTCCAGCACCTTCCCCGATCTATCCATCACCCAGTTATCGGGGTTGACATCGCCGCCCACCACCGCCTCGCCCAGCCCGAACGAGGCCGAAAGCAGCATCCGGTCGCGGCGATGATCGAGCGGGTTGGCGGTGAACAGCACACCCGAGCGCTCGGCATCGATCATGCGCTGGACGACCACGGCGATGGCAATTTCGGTCGTGTCCAGCCCCACGCGCTTGCGATAGGACACCGCGCGCGGGTTCCACAGCGAGGCCCAGCAGCGGCGCACCGCATCGGCCACTGCCTGCGGCCCCTCGATGTTCAGGAAGCTGTCATGCTGGCCGGCAAAGCTGGCGCCGGGCAGATCCTCGGCGGTGGCCGATGAGCGCACCACCACCAGCCCGCCCCCGGCAGCCGCATAGGCCTCGGCGATGGATGTCGCAACATCTGCCGGTATCTCGCCCGCGATGAAGCGATCCTTCAGCGCCTGCGCCGCCTCGGCCAGCGCCTGCGCATCATCGGCGGGCACATCCTCGACCAGCGCGCGCACCGGTTCCTCGAAGTGGTTGTGGCGTACAAAGGCCCAATAGGCATCGGTCAGCACCGCGAAGCCCTCGGGCACCGGCAGCCCGGCCCCCAACATGGCGCCAAGGCTGGCCCCCTTGCCGCCGGCAAGGGCCAGATCGGCGCTGCTCAGATCGGTGAGATCGCGCGTATGCGTGGCGGTTTCGGGGCGCATATCCATCGGATCGGTTCCTGGTTTCGGGGGCAGCCGCGCCGAGATGCGGGGCTTACGGGGTCGGCGGGAACTGGCCGCCGGGAAAAGATGCAGAATGCGGGTAGCAAATGCTGCCGCACACAGCCTTGATCCGTGTCAAGAACATGTAATGCCTGGAGCCCCCGACCGGCGCGTGCATCGGACCCGACGGGCGATCTGGCGCACGCTGCCGTGTCCTCAGCCGCAAGCCGGAGGGCATTCCGCACCAGAGGCCGGAAACAACCTGCCCGAAAGAGTGGACATGCGCGGGCAGAGCATTCCCGACATGTGCCCCTGCCACCCGCATCGGGGCGCTGAGTTTCGGCGGGCCTGCCGGGCAAACCACTCTTATGCACCGCTTCCTTGTCGAAAAGCACCGCTGGCTTGACGCGAAGCGGTTTCTGCACGCCCTGAACCATTGCATGCTGCTGCCCGGCCCCGAGGCGATGCAACTGACTGTCAATATAGGCAGGCTTATCCAACGCACAGTGGGCGGTATCATTGCTGGGCCCCACTTTGTTGTGCCTCGCGTCGTGGCACTCAGCTGGATCTCTTGCGCTCCATGGCAATGTCGGCCCCGTCGTGCGGGCCGTGATCCGCATCGGCGCGCGCGTTGAGTAATGCCGCGATGCTGGCCATTTCCGGTTTCATCCCGGACCTCTCAGGCTTCGATGTCCGGCCGCTTGGGGCGGGTTTCGGCAAATTCGGCGCGGATATCGGGCCCGTGGGCGT
>PWLT01000168.1 GCA_003558415.1 Hyphomicrobiales bacterium | reverse complement strand
TGGTTGAACTCGTTGAGACCGATTACGAATACATTCTTCGTCAAGCAGGTCACTCCTTTCGCGTCGGCGGATGGATATTGCCGGGCCGCCGTCAGTGTCCGGCAATGGCGGACTTGTGGGCGTAGCTGCGGCCCTTGAGCCGCTCGCTCGCGCCCTCGATGTCATCGACCAGCAGGAGCAGCAGATCGCCCGGAGTGGCCTCGGCCATCGCGCGATCGACGGCGCCGCTTTCGTCGTGGATCACCTCGAGCGAAAGCCCTGAGTGGCCTGCTGCCTCGGCACCGCTGCGGATCAACTCCGCCGTCTCACCCTCGCGCCGGCCGCGTGCGTCGGTCTCGTAGACATAGAGCGTGTCGCTCATCCGCGCGAGCTGGGCGCCCAGCGCCTTGAGATCCTCGTCGCGACGGTTGCCCGGTGCGGTGGCCACGGTGATGCGCCGCTGCGTGGTCAGCGCAGCGACCAGCGGCTCCAGCGCCTTCAGCGCCGGAACGTTGTGGCCGTAATCGATCAGGCATTTCACCCCGTCGGCGTCGAAATAGTTGGTGCGCCCGGGCATCTGCGCCGGGGTGGGGTGGAAGGTCTGCAGCCCGGTCTTGATGTCGCCCAGGCTCAGCCCGTGGGCGTAGCCCGCCGCCGCGGCCGCCATGGCGTTCTGGACGTTGAAGATCGCATGGCCCTCGAAGGCGATCGGCACATCGTTGACGGCGACGATCTCGGCCTCGACGCGGCCCTTGCGCATGACGATTGTGCCGTCCTTGACGGTGAAGGTCACGCCGTTATTGGCCGCGTGTTCCTCGAGTGCGGCGTTGTCGGGGTCCATCGAGAAATAGATGATGCTGCCCCTCGACCAGTAGGTGCCGTGCTCCATCACGCGCGGGTCGTCGGCGTTGAGCACGCTCGTGCCCTCGGGCTTGACCGCATCGATGACCACTGTCTTGCAGCGAGCAAGCTCATCGAGGGTGTGGATGTCGGCCTCGCCCAGATGGTCGCTGGCGATGTTGAGCAGAATGCCCACATCGCAGGCATCGAATCCCAGCCCGCGGCGCATGATGCCGCCGCGCGCGACCTCGAGGACGGCATGCTCCACCGTCGGCTCGCGCAGCACCGTCTGCGCCGCAAGCGGGCCGGAATAGTCGCCGCGCATGACGACGTGGTTGTCGATCTCGATGGTGCCGGTGCAGCCCATGCCCACATGGCGCCCGGCCATGCGCAACAGATGCGAGACCAGCCGGGTCGTGGTCGTCTTGCCGTTGGTGCCGGTGATCGCCGTGATCGGGATGCGCGCATCCGTGTCGCCGGGAAAGAGCATGTCGACGACATGCTCGCCCACCGGGCGCCCCGTGCCGTGAGTGGGCGCGATATGCATGCGAAAGCCCGGCCCGGCATTGACCTCGACCACGCCGGCGGATTGCTCTTCGAGCGGGCGGGTGAGTGTCTCGGCCAACAGGTCGATGCCGATGATGTCGAGCCCGATGATCCGCCCGATGCGCTCGGCGGCGAACTTGACCTCGGGGTGGACATCGTCCGTCAGGTCCGTGGCGGTCCCGCCGGTCGAGATGTTGGCGGTGGATTTCAGCCAGACGATGTCGCCTTCGGGGATGACGCTGTCCAGCGTCAGCCCGGCCTGCTCGATCAGCCGCTCGGTCTGCTCGTCGATATGGATCTGGGTGAGCAGGTTCTCGTGGCCAACCCCGCGGCGCGGATCCTCGTTCTCGCGGTCGATCAGCTCGCGCAGGCTCGATTTTCCATCACCGATCACATGGGCGGGCCTGCGCCGCGCGGCGGCGACAAGCTTGCCGTCGATGACCAGCAGTCGGTGATCTTCGCCCCTGATGTAGTTTTCGACCATGACCTGCTCATGGCGGGCATGGGCGGCGTCATAGCCCTCGCGCAGCTCGGCCTCATTGGTGATATCGGTCGTCACCCCGCGGCCGTGATTGCCAGAAAGCGGCTTGGTCACCACCGGGTAGCCGATGCGCTCGGCCGCGTCGCGGACCTCCTCCCACGAGTTGCAGATCGCCCCGCGCGGCACCGGGATCCCCGCATCGCCCAGCACCTGTTTGGTCCAGTGCTTGTCGTCGGCGATGGAGTGGCCGATGATTCCCGTGCGCTCCGTCACCGTGGCCTGGAAGCGGCGCTGATGTACCCCTTCGCCCAGCTGTGTGTAGCTGGTGCCCTCAAACAGCGGGAAATAGGGGATGTTGCGCGCGGCGGCCGCGTTGACGACCGACGCCGTCGAGGGGCCCAGCGCGTTGGCATCGCGCACTGCCTTCAGGCGGTCGATCACCGGCTCCAGATCGACATCCGCGCCGTTGTAGAGCTTCTCGACGATCTCGACAGCCTCGCGCCCGGCGGCCAGGCCGCAGGCCTCGTCGCGATAGCGGTAGATGACGTTGTAGATACCCGGATCGTAGCTGTCGACGGTCTTGCCGTAGCCCACGGAGAACCCGATCAGGTTCTGCAGCTCGATGGCGACATGCTCGACCATGTGCCCGGCATAAGTGCCGTTGCGCACACGCTGCAGGAACCCGCCCGGCTCGCCGACCGAGCAGCGATGGTCAAAAATTGTGGGAATCAGCTCTTCGAGCTTCTCGGCCAGGCCGGGGACCTTGTCGCTCGGTTTTTCCTCGAGCGCGCCGATGTCCAGGCGCATGTAGATGGCTTGGTAGCGACTGTAGTAATTAGGCCCGCGCAGTGCCCTGTGCTCGAGAAT
>PWLT01000220.1 GCA_003558415.1 Hyphomicrobiales bacterium | reverse complement strand
CTCGTCGGTGGCGATGCCGCGGATCAGCTCGACGAGCTGCATCACGGGCACCGGGTTCATGAAATGAAATCCCATGAAGCGTTCGGGGCGGTCGGTGCGGCTGGCCAGCCGCGTGATCGAGATCGAGGAGGTGTTGGAGGTCAGGATCGTGTGCGGCTGAACATGGGGCAGGATATCCTCGAAGATCGCCTGCTTGACCGTTTCACGCTCGGTCGCGGATTCGATGATGAGATCGCTCGGCCCCGCATCCTCAAGCCGTGTCGTCGTGCGTATCCGCGCCAGTGCCGCATCGCGATCCGCGGCGCTGATCTTCTCGCGCTGGACCTGACGATCGAGGTTCTTCTCGATCAGCGCCAAGGCCTTGTCGAGCTGCTCCTGCGAGATGTCGCACAGCGTCACCTCGTAGCCCGCCACGGCAAAGACGTGGGCAATGCCGTTGCCCATCTGTCCCGCCCCGATCACGCCGACCGTATTGATTTCCATCACGCACCCCGTCTGCTGGCCGTGGCGACCATATGCGGCGCCTCGACCGTGGTGCAAGAGCGAACACATCGCGCGCCCATTAGCGAGTTGGCAACATTCGCCCGCCATCATGGCCGATGGGTGACTTAGATATGGTGGGTGAGACATGAGCTATGCGCGACCGGGCAGCGGTGGCCTGGACTATTATCCGTGTTCCTATGGGACATCCCCGCTCATCTTCCGGGGGCCGCGACGTTCGCTCGCGGCGCCCTATTGCGCGGCGCTGGGGGGGACGGAGACGTTCGGCAAGTTTCTCTCCCACCCCTATCCGGCGCTGCTGGAAAGCCGAAGCGCGCTTCGGGTGGCGAATTTCGGCAGCATTAATGCCGGGCTCGATACTCTGCTCGGCGATGCGACGGTGATCGAGGCCGCCTCGGGCGCGACATCGGTGATCCTGCAGGTGTTGCCGGCGCAGAATCTCTCGAACCCCTTCTACCGTGTGCATCCGCGCCGCAACGACCGGTTCATCCGCCCGACTTCGGCGTTGAGGCGGCTCTACCCGGAGGTGGATTTCACCGCCTTCAGCTTTACCGGGCACCTGATCGGCACGTTGCAGCGCTGCGGGCCCAAGCGCTTCGCACGGCTGCGCGCGGCGCTGCAGTCCACATGGATCGAGCGGATGGAGACGCTGTTGCGGCGGATCGCCCGGCCGCTCACCCTGCTATGGCTGGCCGGGCACGCGCCGCCCGACGACGCAGGCGCGGCCCATGCGCAGCGCCCGCCGCTGGTGACGCGCGCGATGCTGGCCCATGCGACCCCCGCGGATGGGGCCTGCCTCGAGATCCGTGCGCGCCGGGCGCAGCCCTCGCAGCCGGCGCCGGGCATGATCCACCCGCCGCTTGAACGCGCCGCTGCGGCGGCGCTGCCGGGACCGGAGGCGCATGAGCGTGCCGCCGCGGCGCTGGCGCGCCTGCTTGCGCCGCATACACTCTCAAAAGCGAAGGGGTGAGGCCGCGAAAAAGGCAAAGGGCGCGGATCCCTGCGGACCCGCGCCCCTGCACCAGCCGCGCGCGGCCGATTACGCGATGATCTTCGAGACGACGCCTGCGCCGACGGTGCGGCCGCCCTCGCGGATGGCGAAGCGCAGCTTCTCCTCCATGGCGATCGGCGCGATCAGCTCCACCTCGAACTTCAGATTGTCGCCCGGCATCACCATCTCCGTGCCCTCGGGCAGCTGCACCGTACCGGTCACATCCGTGGTGCGGAAGTAGAATTGCGGGCGGTAATTGGCGAAGAACGGCGTGTGGCGGCCACCCTCCTCCTTGGTCAGGATATAGGCCTCGGCCTCGAACTTGGTGTGCGGGGTCACCGATCTGGGCTTGCACAGAACCTGCCCGCGCTCCACATCCTCGCGCCCGATGCCGCGCAGCAGCGCGCCGATATTGTCGCCCGCCTCGCCGCGATCAAGCAGCTTGCGGAACATCTCCACGCCCGTGCACACCGTCTTCTTGGTGTCGCGCAGACCGACAATCTCCACCTCGTCACCGACATTGATCACGCCGCGCTCGACGCGCCCGGTCACAACCGTGCCGCGACCCGAGATCGAGAAGACATCCTCGATCGGCATCAGGAAGGGCTGGTCGATGGGACGCTCGGGCGTGGGGATGTGCTCATCCACCGCCGCCATCAGCTCGCGGATCGAGTTCTCGCCGATCTCGGGGTCGCGCCCCTCCATCGCCGCGAGCGCCGAGCCCTTGACGATCGGGATGTTGTCGCCGTCGAAATCATACGAGCTCAGAAGCTCGCGCACCTCCATCTCGACAAGCTCCAGAAGCTCGGGATCGTCGACCTGATCGACCTTGTTCATGTACACCACAAGCGCCGGAACACCCACCTGGCGCGCCAGAAGAATATGCTCGCGCGTCTGCGGCATCGGGCCGTCGGCCGCGCTCACCACGATGATCGCGCCGTCCATCTGCGCCGCGCCCGTGATCATGTTCTTGACGTAATCCGCGTGGCCGGGGCAGTCGACATGCGCATAGTGGCGCGCATCCGTCTCATACTCCACATGCGCCGTCGAGATCGTGATCCCGCGCGCCTTCTCCTCGGGCGCGCCGTCGATCTGGTCATAGGCGCGGAAATCGCCGAAATACTTCGTGATCGCCGCCGTCAGCGTCGTCTTGCCGTGGTCAACATGGCCAACCGTGCCAATGTTCACATGCGGTTTCGTGCGTTCAAACTTTGCCTTTGCCATGGT
>PWLT01000178.1 GCA_003558415.1 Hyphomicrobiales bacterium | reverse complement strand
TCCCCCCCGTCATGCCGGCGCCGAAATTGGGGCCGATGGAGCCCAGTATGACCGCCACGCCGCCGGTCATGTATTCGCAGCCATTCGAGCCTCAGCCCTCGATCACCACATGCGCGCCCGAGTTGCGCACGGCGAAACGCTCGCCCGCGCGCCCGGCGGCGAACAGATATCCGGCGGTGGCACCATAGAGCACCGTGTTGCCGATAATCGTGTTGTCGCGCGCCACCAGCGGCGAGGACATGCGCGGCCGCACGACGACGATGCCGCCCGAGAGCCCCTTGCCGACATAGTCGTTGGCATCGCCATATACCTCCAGCTTGAGCCCCGGCGCGGCGAACGCCCCCAGCGACTGCCCGGCGCTGCCGGCCAGCCGCACGGTCAGGTGGTCGGATTGCAGCGTGTTGTTCATGCCGAAGCGCTTGACGATCTGGCTTGAGGCGCGGGTGCCGATGGTGCGCTGGGTGTTGCGCACCGCATAGCTGAGCTGCATCTTCTCCCCATCCTCGAAGAAGCGTGCAGCGTCGCGGATGATCTCGGCATCCAGCGTGTCATCGACCGGCTGGCGCGGCTTCTCGCGGTCGTAGCGGATCTCCGCGGCGCCATCGACAGTGATCAGAAGCGGGTTGAGGTCGAGATCGTCGAGATGCGCCGCGCCGCGGCTGACCTGGGTGAGAAGATCGGCCCGCCCGATCACCTCGTCGAGCGAGCGCGCGCCGATCGAGGCCAGGATCTCGCGCACCTCCTGGGCGTAGAAAGTGATCAGATTGACCACCTTGTCGGCGGTGCCGGTGAACTTCTCGCGCAGCTTCTCGTCCTGCGTGCATATCCCGACCGGGCATGTGTTGGACTGGCACTGGCGCACCATGATGCAGCCCATCGCGATCAGCCCGGCGGTGCCGATGCCGTATTCCTCGGCCCCCATCATCGCGGCCATGACGATGTCGCGCCCGGTGCGCAACCCGCCATCGGTGCGCAGCGTCACGCGCTCGCGCAGCTTGTTCATCGCCAGCACCTGATGGGCTTCGCTCAGCCCCATCTCCCAGGGCAGGCCGGCATATTTGATCGAGGTGCCTGGCGAGGCGCCGGTGCCGCCATTATGGCCCGAAATCAGGATCACATCGGCCTTGGCCTTGGCAACGCCCGCGGCGATCGTTCCCACGCCCGATTGCGCCACCAGCTTGACCGTGACCTTGGCGCGCGGGTTGATCTGCTTGAGGTCGTAGATCAGCTGCGCGAGATCCTCGATCGAGTAGATGTCGTGATGCGGCGGTGGCGAGATCAGCGCCACGCCCGGCGTCGCGTGGCGCAGCTTCGCGATCAGTTCGGTGACCTTCATCCCCGGGATCTGCCCGCCCTCGCCGGGCTTGGCGCCCTGGGCGACCTTGATCTCCAGCTCCTCGCAGGCGTTGAGATATTCCGCCGTCACCCCGAAGCGCCCCGAGGCGACCTGCTTGATCTTGGCGCTTGCATTGTCGCCATTGGGCTCGGGGGTGAAATGCTTGGGATCCTCGCCGCCCTCGCCGGAATCGGATTTCGCACCGATGCGGTTCATGGCGATGTTGAGCGTCTTGTGCGCCTCGGGCGACAGGGCGCCCAGGCTCATCCCCGGCGTGACGAAGCGTTTGCGAATGGCGGTGATGCTCTCCACCTCTTCCAGCGGGACGGGTCGGCCCAGCGGCTTGATGTCGAGCAGATCGCGCACATGAATCGGCGGCTTGGAGCGCAGCGCCTTGGAGTACTGTTTCCACATGTCATAGCTGGAGCGGTCGCAGGCCGATTGCATCAGATGCATGATCGTCGCGTCCCAGGCGTGCTTCTCGCCCGAGCGGCGGTACTTGTAGAAGCCCCCGATCGGCAGCACGTCACGCCCCCCGCGCCAGCCGCGGGCATGGACTTCCTCCATCTTCTTCTGCACGCCGGCCACGCCAATGCCGGAGATCCGGCTGTGCATGCCGGGGAAATATTCGGCGCACATCGCCCGGCTCAGCCCCACGGCCTCGAAGTTCAGCCCGCCGCGATAGCTCGAGATCACCGATATGCCCATCTTGGACATGATCTTGAGCAGCCCCAGATCGATGGCCTCGCGGTAGCGGCGCACCACGTCGTCAAGGCTGCCGTCGAGCAGCCCGCGCGCCAGCCGGTCGGCGATGGTGTCCTGCGCGAGATAGGCGTTGACCGTGGTTGCCCCGCAGCCGATCAGTACCGCGAAATAATGCGGGTCGATGCATTCGGCCGCGCGCACATTGATCGAGCAGAAGGTGCGCAGCCCGTTGCGCGTGAGCCAGGAATGCACCGCGCTCGTGGCCAGGATCATCGGCATGGCCACCCGGCCCTCGCCCTGCTCTTCGTCGCTCCGCACCAGATGCCCCGCGCCCGAACGCACCGCGTCCTCGGCCTCGGCGCGGATGCGGGCCAGCCCGTCGCGCAGAGCCGTGTCGCTGCCGCCGACGGCAATGGTGCAGTCGATGAACGCCACCGAGTCCCCGAATTCGCGCACCATGGCATCGAATTCGGAATTTGCGATGAAGGGGCTTTCCAGCACCAGGATCTCGGTCTGGCTGGAATCCTCGTCGAGCACGTTCTTGAGGTTGCCGAAGCGCGTCTTGAGGCTCATCACGCGGAATTCGAGCAGACTATCAATCGCCGGGTTGGTGACCTGGCTGAAATTCTGGCGGAAGTAATGCGACAGCGGGCGGTAGATCTTTGAGAGCACCGCCGCAGGC
>PWLT01000278.1 GCA_003558415.1 Hyphomicrobiales bacterium | reverse complement strand
AGGCGCTTGAACTCCTCGCGCTGCACATCGATCCAGCCCTCGGCAAAGCGGCGGCACTCCTGGCGGAAATCCACCGTGTCCACCGCGTCCTTGTCGAGCCCCTTGGCGCGGTACTGCTCCTCGATCTTCCATTCGATGGGCAGGCCGTGGCAGTCCCAGCCGGGCACATAGCGCGCATCGCGACCCATCATCTGCTGCGAGCGCACCACCATGTCCTTGAGGATCTTGTTGAGCGCATGGCCGATATGGAGATGCCCGTTGGCATAGGGCGGGCCGTCATGCAGGGTGAAGGGCGCGCGGCCCGGCTTCTCGCGCAGCCGGTCATAGATGCCGATGCGCTCCCATTTCTCCAGCCAGCCAGGCTCGCGCCCCGGCAGGCCGGCGCGCATGGGAAATTCGGTTTTCGGCAGAAAAAGCGTGTCCTTGTAGTCGGGCGTATCAGCACACATCGAGGGCGTTCCTTGCGGTCCGGTCAGGCATGGGGTGGTCGGCGCGCGGGCGCGTGCGCCTGTTTTCCCGGCGGCTCCTGTCTCAGAGCGCCGGGCCGGTAATTCGCGGCCATCCGTGCGGGCGTATCATCATGGCGCCTCTATAGGACGGGCGCGCGGGACGGTCCAGAGGGGGCGGGCCATGCTCAGGCGAAGGGATCGCGGGGATAGCCCACCCCGGTCAGGCACAGACCCTGGGGCGGCGCGACCGGGCCGCAGGCGGCGCGATCGCGCGCCGCCAGCGCCCGGCCTACGCGCGCGGGCTCCCAGGCGCCCGTGCCCACGCGCGCCAGCGTGCCGACGATGGAGCGGACCTGATTGTGCAGGAAGCTGCGCGCGCGCAGGTGAAAGCGGAACTCCGCACCATGATCGAGCGCGATCTCCTCGATTTCCAGCGCATCAAGCGTCTTGACCGGTGAGGGCGCTTGGCACAGCGCGGCGCGGAAGGTGGTGAAATCATGCCGCCCCAGGAGATGCGCGGCCCCCGCGCGCATGGCCTCGATATCGAGCGCCTGACGGTGATGCCATACCAGCCCGGCCTCCAGCGCGGGCGGCGCGCGCCGGGCGACGACGCGGTAGGTGTAACGCCGCTCGATGGCGGAGAAACGGGCGTGGAACTCCGCCTCCACCCGCGCGGCGGCGAGCACCGCAACGGGTGCGGGCCGCAGATGGGCGTTGAGCGCCTCCATCAGGCGAAAGCCGTCCCACTCGCGCGCGAGATCGCAATGGGCGACCTGCGCGCCCGCATGCACACCCGCATCAGTGCGCCCGGCTGCGGCGACCTTGGGCGCATCGCTCTCCAGCCGGCGCAGCGCGCTCTCGAGCGCGGCCTGGACCGAGGGTTGGTCGGCCTGTCGCTGCCAGCCCGCGAAGGGGCCGCCGTGATATTCGAGTTTCAGGGCATAGCGGGGCATCGGGTGTCGGCGGTCTCGCGGAATTTCCTGTCCTGCGCCTGTGTCTCCCCGCGGGAGCCTCCGGCGGGGATATTTGAGCGAAAAAGAAGCATGGGCCGGACGATCTGTGGAACAGGGGCTTATCGTGGCCGGGCGGATATGGCAACGCCGCGCAGCGCCGCGCGATTGCCCCTACACAGTCGGGCCGGTGGCCCCTATCCTCGCGCGCGAGACGGGCAAGGGATGGAGCAGGCGTGGTCATCGGCAACATCGCGGAGGGGCTCACGCGCGGGGTCGAGTCGGTTTCGGCCACGGTGTCGGAGGCGTTCTTCGAGCCGGTGCTGCGGCTGGGGGTGACGGGGCTGTCGCGGGCGGGAAAGACGGTATTCATCACCTCGCTGGTGGCCAATCTGATGGATCGCGGGCGCATGCCGGGGCTGCGCGGCGCGGCGTCGGGGGCGATCCGGGCGGTCTGGCTGCAGCCCCAGCCCGATGTCACCTTGCCGCGCTTCGATTTCGAGACCCATCTCGCGGCGCTGACCGGCCCGTCGCCGCACTGGCCGCAAAGCACACGCGCGGTGTCGGAATTGCGCCTGTCCTTTCGGGTGCAGCCAGCCGGGTTTCTGGGTGCTGTATCGGGGCCGCGGACGGTGCATCTCGATATCGTCGATTATCCCGGCGAGTGGCTGCTCGATCTGGCGCTGCTCGGGGTGAGCTACGGCGAGTGGTCCGCGGCCACGCTGGAGCGCATCGCGCCGCGCGATGCGGCGCAGGGCTTTCGCGCGGCGCTCAGCGAGGCCGACCCCGCCGCGCCGCATGACGAGGCGCGCGCGCAGGCGCTGGCCGCAGCCTTCACCGGCTATCTGGCGGATGCGCGCGCGGCCGGGTATTCCGACTGCACGCCCGGTCGCTTTCTGCTGCCCGGCGATCTGGAGGGTGCCCCGGTGCTGACCTTCGCGCCCCTGCCCGCGCCCCAGCGGCCGGCCCGCGCCAGCCTGTGGCGCGAGATGGAGCGGCGTTTCGAGGGTTACAAGCGTGAGGTGGTCAAGCCCTTCTTCCGCGAGCATTTCGCGCGCATCGACCGGCAGGTGGTGCTGGTCGATGCGCTGGGCGCCATCCATGCCGGCCCGCGCGCGGTGGAGGACATGCGCCGCACGCTGGCCGAGGTTCTCGCCGCCTTCCGGCCCGGGCGCAACGCCTGGCTGGCGCGGATGCTGCGCGGGCGGCGGGTGGAGCGCATCCTCTTTGCCGCCACCAAGGCCGACCATCTGCACCATTCCCAGCACGCGCGAATGAGCGCGATCATCGAGGCCATGCTGCGCGAGGCGCGCGACCGCGCCGATTT
>PWLT01000321.1 GCA_003558415.1 Hyphomicrobiales bacterium | reverse complement strand
GCGGGCCTTCCTCGGGGCGCAGATAGACGGTGATCCCGATGGCGACCAGAAACAGCCCCATCAGCATGAGCCCCGGCAGCACCCCGGCGATGAACAGCCGCCCGATGGATTGCTCGGTCAGGATCGCGTAGAGGACGAACCCCGTTGATGGCGGGATCAGGATGCCCAGCGTGCCGCCCGCCGCGATCGATCCCGTGGCCAGCCGTCCACCATAGCCGTAACGGCGCATGTTCGGGTAGCTCACCCGCCCCATCGTCACCGCCGAGGCGATGGAGGAGCCCGACAGCGCGGCGAAACCCGCACAGCCCACCACCGTGGCGCCCGCCAGCCCGCCGCGCACATGGCCGATCCAGCGATAGGCGGCATCGTAGAGGTCGCGGCTGAGCCCCGATGCGGCGGCGAGATTGCCCATCAGGATGAACAGCGGCAGCACCGAAAGCTCGTAATAGGAGGCGACCGAGAAGGTCTGCCCCGACAGCGTATAGGCCGCCGAGGTCCACCCGGTCAGCGTCACCGTGCCCAGAAGCCCGGTGATCAGCATGGCAATGCCCACGGGCGTGCCGATCGCCATGAGCGCGAACAGCCCCGCGAAGCCCAGAAGTCCGATGACCGCCGCGCTCATGCGGGCCTCGCCGGGCGGAGCGCTTGATGGAGGAAAAAGATCGCCGAGAGAAGGAAGGCCACGGCAAGCACACCGTAGAACGGGCCGAACGGTATGCGCAGGAGCATTGTCGTCTCTCCGAACATCGCGGCCTCGCCCGCGTTGACGTAGCAGCGCCAGGACAGGTAGAGCAGCACGGCAGCACTGATCAGCGCAGTGAAGCGTTGCAGCAGGCTGCGCCCCAGTGGCGGCAGCAGGTTGACGAACAACTCGATCGCGATGGCGCGGCCCGCGGCGACGCACAGCGGCACGGAACAGGCGACGACGACCACCAGAAAGACCTGGATGAGATCACCGCCGCCCAGGATCGGCCGGTTGGCGAGCGAGCGCATGAGCGCGTCGGTCACCGTCAGGACCATCAGCGCGATGAGGGCGACGCCGCCGATCAGCTCCACCAGATAGGAGGTCCAGCGCAGCGGCAGCGGAAGGCCGCCGCCCGGCGATTCGTAATCGTCCTCGGGCGGCGGGTTGTCCGGCTCGGGGGAATGCATCAGTTCGCGATCCCTGCGGTTCAGCCGTCGGTGCGGAAGCGATCAACGAGCGCGATGCCGTCGAAGCCACCAGCTTCGCCTTCCGCGCGGAGGAAGTCGTTCAGCGGCTCCTCCATCGCCTCCTCGAACTCGGCGAGCGTGTCGTCGTCGAGCGTTATGAACTCGACACCGGCTTCCTCCAGCATGGTAAGCCCGCGTTCGCCGGCCTCACGGAAGGCGGTGGCGGCGCGCATCGACAGATCCGGCCCCGTGTGCTCGCGGATAAGCGCCTGCTCTTCCTCGCTCAACCCGTTCCATGAGTCGCGGTTCATGATCAAGCTGAAGGTGGACAGCGCGCCGGGGGTGTTCAGCGTGGCGTAGCTCGTCACCTCCTGAAGGTTGTAGGAGCCGATCGCGGAGGCCCCGATCATCACCGCATCCACCACGCCGGTGCTCATGGCGTTGTAGGTCTCGGTCGCGGGCAGCGAAACCGGAACCCCGCCCCAGGATTCCACGATTGCCGCGGAAACCGGATCGGGCACGCGGATCTTGAGCCCCTCGACATCCTCGAGCGACCGCACCGGGCGGTTGCGGGTAAACAGCATCGAGGGGTTGTTGGTCCAGAACGCCAGCAGTTCGACCTGTGAGAAATCCTCATCCAGCGCGTCGATTTCCCTGTAGATCACCTCGGTCGCCTGTTCGGGCGACTCGAACAGCCCCGGCACATGCAGCAGCACCGAGCGCTTGAACTGTGCCGGCGTGTATTGCGGCAGGCTGAAGGCGATGTCGGCGATGCCGGTCACCGCGCGGCGGTATTGCTGCCCCGGCCCGGCGCCAAGCTCGCCGGCCGGATAGACGCGGATGGTCAGCTCGCCGCCGGTGGCCTCATTGATCGCTTCGGCCAGCGGCGACATCACATGTTGATCCATGGGGTGCTGCGGCGACATGAAATGCGCCAGTTTCAATTCCTTCGCCGCGAGCGGTGCCGCCGCGAGCGAGACTCCGACGGCCAGCGCCGCCATCAGTTCCTTGGACATCTTTTTCCTCCCTTTGACTCGACCGGTACGTGAGTGGTGGCTGGTCGCGCCGATATTTTGGTCTACTCTCTGTCGGTTGGCCGACTAATTATTAGTGGTAATTAGATGATTGACAATATGAACCAGTCAGTCAAGCATGAAGTGAACGGAGCCACAGAAATGCACGAATACGAACTTCACAAACGGTTGGGTTACCGTGCCTCGCGACTGTCGCGGATCATGCAGTCCAGGCTGGAGAGCACGATCTGCGCGCATGGGCTGACCCGTCTGATGTGGTGCGTCCTCACCGGTGTCGGGGAGGAGGGGGTAAAGACTCCCTCGGAGCTGGCCGACTATGTCGGTGTCACCCGCCCGGCGATGTCGCGCCTGTTGCGCGCGCTCGAGGACAAGGGCTACCTCAATCGCCGCAACGCCGGCGGGCGCGACGGGCGCGCGGTGATCATCGAACTGACCGAGCGCGGCGCGGAGATCACGCGCGAGACGCGCAAGGAGGTCGACGCGCTGAACGCGCATTTCACCTCCAAACTGCCGCCCGAGCATCTCGATGCGGTGCTGACCGG
>PWLT01000154.1 GCA_003558415.1 Hyphomicrobiales bacterium | reverse complement strand
TGACGCCGACGACCTTGCACTCCTGCTCGACGCTGCACGTGCCGCCGGAGAGATCGCGCAGCGGCATTTCGGCAAGGCCCCGAAAGTATGGGACAAGGGCGCGGGCCTCGGCCCGGTCAGCGAGGCCGATCTGGAAATCGACGCCATGCTGCGCGCCCGGCTGCTCGCCGCGCGGCCCGGCTATGGCTGGCTGTCGGAGGAGAGCGAGGACGACCCCGCGCGGCTAAGCGCGCGCGATGTGTTCGTCGTCGATCCGCTGGACGGCACGCGCGCCTATCTCGCCGGGCAGAAGTGCTTTGCGCATTCGCTCGCCATCGTGCGCGACGGCCGGACCCGGGTGGCGGTCGTCCATCTGCCGCTGCTCGGGCTGACCTACTCCGCGCGCGAGGGGGGCGGTGCACTGCTCAACGACACCCCGCTGATCACGCCGCCGCGCAAGGGGCTACTGGGCGCGCGCATCCTCGCCAGCCGCGCGCAACTCGCGCCCGAGAAATGGCCCGGCGGCCTGCCACCGCTCCAGCATCATTTCCGCCCCTCGCTTGCCTGGCGGCTGTGCCTCGTCGCCGCAGGCGACTTTCACGGCATGGCCACGCTGCGCGACACCTGGGACTGGGACATCGCCGCCGCCACGCTGATCGCGACCGAAGCCGGCGCGCGCGTCTCCGACCGTCACGGCGCCGCGATGCGCTTCAACACGCCCGAGGCGCTCAGCCACGGCCTGCTGGCTGGCCCGGAAGGCGTGCATGTGGGGTTTCTCAGGGGGCTGGGTATCGACTGAGCGCGCGGGCCGCGCGCAACGCAGCGGTCACTCGCCCCCGCGCCCCCCGAACCGGCGCCGCAGGAGTGCGAAGGCGAGCGGGGCAAACAGGATCACCAGCGCAATACGCGCCATATGATGCGTGGCGACATAGGCGACCTCGGCATTCATCGCCAGTGCCACGAGGCTCATCTCGGCCAGCCCGCCGGGGGCATAGGCGAGCACGACCTGTTCGACCGTCTGTCGGAAAAGGCCATGAAACGCGAAGGCGAAGCCTGCGGTGACGGCCAGCATCACGAGGCTCGCCCCCAGCCCCAGCACCACCGCACGGCCGACCTCGCGCGGGTCGCTGCCCACGAAGCGGGTTCCCAGAATCGTGCCCATGAGCAGCTGCGCGACCAGAACCACCTCGCTGGGGGGCGGGTAATGCGCCACCCCGAACAGATGCACCAGCGCGCTGGCCAGCATCGGGCCCAGCATCATTGGCGCGGGCAGCCGCAGCCACCGGCCGGCGAAGAACCCGACCACCCCGGTGACCAACAGGATCACCAGCTCGCGCGGCGGAATCTCGGCGAACGGCACCCCGAACACCGACTGCTCGCCAATATCGTGGCCGCCAATCAGGCGGAACCACAGCGCCACCAGCAGGACCACCAGCATGATGCGCACCGCATGCGCCAGCGCGATGACGCGCCCGTCGCCGCCGCGCTCCTCGCCGATCAGGATCATGTCGTTGAGCCCGCCGGGCATTCCCGCGAAATAGGCCGTGACCGGATCGTAGCCGCCGACGCGCCGGTAGAAGGGGACCACGAGCAGCCCGCTGACCAGTAGATAGCCCCCCAGAAACGCTAGCGACACCGCCCAGGCCAGCCCCTGTTCCAGGATATCCGGCGTGAAGCCCGACCCCAGCATCACCCCGATCACCACAAGGACATAGGGCCGGACCCGAACCGGCGACAGCACGGGCACCCCGACCAGCGCCGCGACGGTGTTGAAGACCATCGCGCCCAGCATCCAGGGTAGCGGCATCGTCAGCCAGTCGAAGACGAGGCCCCCGACGACGCCGATTCCCAGCGCCAGCGCGAAGCGCCACAGCCGGGCGGGCGGGGCCGGATCGTCAGGGCCTGCACCGTCGTTCCTGCCACCGGGCACGGGGCTTATCTCCAGATTGCTGGCGACTCGCGCCAGTTCTCGCGTCGGCCAATCGTCTCGCTGGGATCGTGCATGCCTGCCTCCTGCCCTCCGAGATGCCATGCCGCGCCGGCAAGGGCCAGTCCCGACAGTTGGTGCCATTTAATCCCGGCACACGGCCAAGTTGATTTGCTCCTGGCGCAAAGCTGTGAAATCGTTACCGCGTCCTTTCGCGCATGCATCCGGGAGCATCCAATATGTACAGGAGGTCTTTCGCCGCCATCCTCGCGGCCCTGCTCGTGGCCGGACAGGCCATCGCGGAAGTCGAGCCGGCGGCGGACGCGGTCAGTTGCATGGCCTCGGGCTACGATGTGTTCATCCAAAACGATTCGGACACCGTGATAGCGGCGGGTACCGAGATCGACTGGCATGTGCCCTTCACCCGCACCAGCGGCACCCACAGCCTGCGCCGCGCTCTCGACCCCGGCACGCGCGTCGCGCTCAGCGGTGCGATGGGGAGCGATTTCGTCGGCGGAGACAGCCCCTGCGAAGTGCTTGCGGCTCAAGAGCCCGAGGAATGATCCGGTGGCGTGGAGCGGCATCGGGCTCTTCCCGGGCCTTCGCAGCGGCGCGGAAACGATCCTGACCGCCGCGCGGGCCGCATCGATTCCGGCGTTGCTGTGCGCAAGCATGGCGCATGCCGGGACGCAGGGTGGTCGCGAGGTCTCCTGCATCGCGAGCTACTACCACGTCTACATCCACAACGATTCCCAGGAGATCGTCGAGGCCGGTAGCGTCGTCGAATGGCAAGTGCCCTTCACCCGTTCGAGCGGGCGCCACAGG
>PWLT01000187.1 GCA_003558415.1 Hyphomicrobiales bacterium | reverse complement strand
TATCTACCCTTCGTTCTTCAGGATTTAAGCCTCCAGTGGCACCTTCACTGCCGAAATACTGCTCAAGAATCCTGGCCTGGGGTACACCCTGTTTCATAAGTTCATCTCTTACAGCCTGCACGCGCCATTGCGAGAGTAATTTGTTATATTCAGGGTCGCCGGTGCCATCGGCATATCCCGAAAGCTGAATTCTGAGTTTAGGGTTTTCTTTCATTACTCCTGCAAACCGGGCAATTTCATTGAGGTGCTCATCAGAGATTCTGGCAGAGTTTACCCCGAAAGTGACCGAATATTCCATTGTCATTTTTTCATCCTGTGCTATTAATTCCTCTTGTATGGTTTTCTCCACCTGGGTTAGTTCTTCCATCAATTGAAGATTCTGCTTCTTAAGCAGCTCAAGTTCTGCTGCAAGCGTTTTTTCAATGGCTGAAAGGCTATCGAGTACTGCCTGCAGCTCAGGCATGGGTTCATCATATTTTATGGTATCTTTAACCACTTCTGCAATTTCAACTTCAATATCAGGAATGGTATCAACCTGATTGTAAATCGTATCGATTGGTTCTGTAAAATCCGGTTTTTCTTCTTCGGTATCTTCCAAAATCCTTCGATCAGAAATACTTACCACACGAATATCTCGTCTGAGTGAACTCATGGCTTCCCGGTTATCAGCTGCCATTTGCCTGATTTCAGATCTGAGCATTTCAATATCATTTTTGGTGGCAAAAATTTCAGCATCCATGCCTGTTACTGGTTCGGGATCAACAATCTGAGGTTGAGTTGGCTGAACAGGTGGAGGTTGCACCTGTGTTGTAACCGGAAAAGGTTGTCTGGCCTGATCAATAACCACAGGTTGCACTGAATGGATTTCCCTTTCAGTAATCTGGGTATCCGGAGTACGCTCTAGTTGGGCAATACGTTGACTCATGTCGCTTGTCATCCTGATGAGAGAGTCTAACTTGGTTTCATATCTTGCCACCTCCGCCGGTGAATCTGGTGCTACTGCCAATGGTCTGCCGGTCTCTTCATCCAAACCCTTCACAGTTAAATCAATAACCACCGGAATACGTAAAGTATCCATGAAAGCTCTTATAAACTCAGGAACAAATACAGGTTCTTCCTTCTTTTCTATCTCGATAGTTTCAGGCTCTGCCAGGGTATCGGGTAATAATTCAGCGACTTCAGCAGGTTTTTCCTCATGAATCACAACTTCAGGATGTTCTAAATGGGGATTAGTTGTTACCAGAGGAACCGCCAGGTCTGTTGTGCGCCGCCCGAAGTGATAAGAAAGCGTTACACCTGCAGAGTTAACCACGCCCTGGTAGTTATCTGTCAATCCCAGTTGGTTTTTCAAATCGGTTGCTCGATCCAGCTTGTATTCTGCAAAAACACCCAATGACCAGCGGGGTCCCAGATTTATGTACATTCCTGCTTCAAGCGGCAGGTAAAAATTGTTGAAATCCTGGTCCGAACCGTTTTGCGCAAGCGTGTGCATTTCATAACCTATGCCTGCACCAATATAGGGTGTTACAAGATTAACCCGCCAAGATGATGAAATGCGGCCTGCATGAATCAGCCACATACCCTGAAGGGATTGCGTATTTAAAAATCCGGCATCCTGAAAATCCCAGTCATAATACCTTCCGGTAAAACTCAGAGATGATAACCTTCCAAGTTTATATTTATAGCTCAATCCGGCATTCAGAAAGTTCCCATCCACATCAAAAAAATATTCATTTTGGGAATTGTTGAACTGAAACAAGCCATAATGAAGCCCAAAGCTGCTTCTATATGTCTGCCCGTTTAGGTTGCCTGCATAAAGAAATAACAGCAGCAAAAAACCAAATATCGTTCGAATTATTTTCATGATCCTGAAGTTTATCTGTTACTACCACCAAGCCAAACATTGAACTCGAGGCTCAGACCAACAAAAGGTCTGACAAAAATAGACTTGTTATCATTGATTAGGTCTTGCTCTTCCAAAAGTGTTGCACCTGCCTGCAATTTCAAAAACCTCAAGGTTCGGTAGTTTAAACTTGCATAAACAGGCAGGTCGATAATTGGACCCGAAACAACCCGGGTATTTGTATTTTCAAATTTTGACAAAAACACGCCCGCTGCAATGGATGTATTGCCCCAGAAATTTCCGGCAAAAACCCTGTTGCCCAAGGGCAGATCAATACCTACGTAGGGAGCCGAAAAGTAACTCAGATCAGAAAAATTCCCACTATCGTAAACCCCTCCATAGCCCACATTCACAGCCAATGCTGAAGTTCTGCGCTCGGTAGGATAATTCATAATGATTACTACATCTTCAATAACAAATTCATATGAGTTGGAAAGCATGGTAACTTCATTGCCAATCTGCCTGAGTAAAGCATCCATGTCTGTTTCGGAGGACCCGTCAGAGCCTGTTCGAACTCTCGTAAGATTACGCAACATGTTTTCTATTATACCGGAAAACCTGGGTTCAGCGGTTCCTGGTCTAATTTCGTAGTTTTGCATCCCTTCCGAAAGAATTGTATTTAAAGAATTGTATATCTGAGCCGGACTGTTTTGGAAAATGTACCTGTTTCCTCTGCGCTGAATATTGGTTTGCAAATAGGTTTGAGCTGTTGTTTCAAGCATTTCGCGAATCTGCATTCGTTCAGACTCCCCAATCCTGTTAAAATACAAAAACCTGAAATTATAGTTGCTCCCCGACCTTAAAACAAAATAATTCGGAAGTATGGCAG
>PWLT01000214.1 GCA_003558415.1 Hyphomicrobiales bacterium | reverse complement strand
CTTCCTCGGTCCAGGCGGCTCGGGTCTCGACGGCCACGATGTTGCGCGCCCGGCCGCCGCGCAGCGGATAGCTGACCAGATGCCGCCCCGGCCCCATGAAAACCTCGGCCTCTGCCGGCGCACCGGGGGATTCGGGGATCACGGCGCGCCAGGCGACCTGCCCGGTGAAGAACGCCTCCGCCGAGGGGTTCAGCGCCCGCCGGAGCCGCGAGTGCAGCCCGTCAGCGCCGATCAGCAGCGGCGTGGCGAGCTGGCCCCGGCCGCCATCGAGATGCAGGGTGAGGCCGTCGCGGGCATGTTCGACGCGCGCCACATGGTGACCGAGGCGGATATCCACCCCGGCGGCGCGCGCCGCCGCCTCCAGCATGGCGATCAGATCGGCGCGGTGAACGAAATGATACCCACGCGCGTGCCCGCCGCGGACCAGATCGAGCCGCAGCACCGGCGCCCCATCGCGCCCGTTGCGCAGACATACCGCCTGCGCCGCGTGCCCGACCCGTTCCAGTTCCTCGCCCAACCCCAGCGCCGCGAGAACCGCCGCGCCGTTGGGGGTGATCTGCAGCCCCGCGCCCACCTCGCTGATCCGATCTGCCTGTTCGAGCAGCCGCACCTCGGCACCGCGCTGCGCCAGTGCGATGGCGCCCGCCAGCCCCGCGACCCCGCCTCCCAGAACCGTCACGGGCTGGTTGCGAAGGTTCATGCCGGCCCCGCAACGAAAAACACCGGGGCGCGGCGCCCCGGTGTCGGTTTCGTGAGCGTCGGACTCATCGCTCAATCGTCCCGATGGACCTTTTCCCGACGTTCATGCCGTTCCTGCGCCTCCAGCGTCATGGTCGCGATGGGGCGGGCATCGAGCCTGCGCAGCGAGATCGGCTCTCCCGTGACCTCGCAATAGCCGTACTCGCCCTGCTCGATGCGCCGCAGCGCCGCGTCGATCTTGGAGACCAGCTTGCGCTGGCGATCGCGGGTGCGCAGCTCGAGCGCGCGGTCGGTTTCCTCGCTGGCGCGGTCGGCCACGTCGGGAATGTTGCGCCCGCCTTCCTGCAACCCCTCAAGGGTTTCCTTGCTGCCGCTGAGGATGTCGCTTTTCCAGTTGACCAGCTTGCGGCGGAAATATTCGAGCTGACGCTCGTTCATGAACGGCTCATCCTCCGCGGGGCGATAATCCGCGGGTAGAAAGACCTCTTGTTTCATCTGCGGTCCCCTCTGCTCGCCGGAGCGTTCCTCCAGCCACCCGTCGTCATGCTCCGCCTCGGACCATTGATCGCTGGATTGTGTGACCGTCGTCTTGTTTGTCATCCGGCTCCCCTTGCGCGGTCCATCTATCCCAAGCCCCGCGCGATGTCACTAGGCATTGGGGTGACTTGCAGCAATTTCCGCGACAGGCTAGGGTCATGCCAACGGAAACAACAAACTCCCGAAAAGCCCGATGAAATTTCACGGAACCGACTCCTATGTCGCCACCGAGGATCTGCGTGTGGCCGTCGACGCCGCCGTCACGCTGGAACGCCCGCTTCTGGTCAAGGGCGAGCCCGGCACCGGCAAGACCGAACTGGCCCGCCAGGTGGCGCAATCGCTCGACCTGCCGCTGATCGAATGGCATGTCAAATCCACCACCCGCGCCGCGCAGGGGCTCTATGAATACGATGCGGTGAGCCGGCTGCGCGACAGCCAGCTCGGCGATGAGCGCGTGGCCGATGTGCGCAACTACATCCGCAAGGGCAAGCTGTGGGAGGCATTCGAGGCCGAAAGCCGCGTGGTGCTGCTGATCGACGAGATCGACAAGGCCGATATCGAGTTTCCCAACGATCTGCTGCAGGAGCTCGACCGGATGGAATTCTTCGTCTACGAGACCGGCGAGACGATCCGCGCGCGCCACCGCCCCGTGGTGATTATCACCTCCAACAACGAGAAGGAGCTGCCCGACGCCTTCCTGCGGCGCTGCTTCTTCCACTATATCCGATTCCCCGACGCCGAGACGATGAAGCGCATCGTCGAGGTGCATTTTCCCGGCATCAAGGAGCGGCTGCTCACCACGGCGCTCACGCAGTTCTACGAGCTGCGCGAGGTGCCGGGGCTGAAGAAGAAGCCCTCGACATCGGAGGTGCTCGACTGGCTCAAGCTGCTGCTGGCCGAGGATCTCGAGCCCGAGGATCTGCGCCGCGAGGGGGCCAGCGCCCTGCCCCGCCTGCACGGTGCGCTGCTCAAGAACGAGCAGGACGTGCATCTGTTCGAGCGCCTCGCCTTCATGGCGCGGCGCGGCAGCCGCTGAGGAGACCGCCCATGCCCCGCCCGCCCGTCACGATCCGCTCACTCGCCCCGCAGGACGCGCCGGTCTGGCGCAAGCTCTGGACAGGCTATCTCGATTTCTACGAAACCAGCGTGAGCGAAGAGGTTTACGCGACGACCTTCGCACGGCTGATGGGTGACGTGCCGGGCGATCCGAACGGGATCGTGGCCGAGATTGACGGCAGCGTGGTCGGGCTCGTGCATTATCTCATGCATCGCCACACTTGGAAGATCGAGGATATCTGTTACCTTCAGGATCTCTATACAGCCCCGGAGGCGCGCGGGCGCGGCGTCGGGCGTGCGCTAATTGAGGCGGTCTACGCGGCGGCGGATGCAGCCGGGACGCCGTCGGTCTACTGGACGACGCAGGAGTTCAACTATGCCGGTCGAATGCTTTACGACCGAATCGGCGTGAAGACGCCATTCATCAAATACGTCCGCGCGTGAGCCGCG
>PWLT01000121.1 GCA_003558415.1 Hyphomicrobiales bacterium | reverse complement strand
CTCCATCGCGGCCCAATCGGTGTATTCGATATCTTCCTTGCCGCTCACCTTTTCGCCGCGATGGCGCGCGATCCAGCGCATCGCCCAGTACTGGAAGAAGCCGTATTCGCTGAACCGCAATGCCCCGGCGACATGTGCAACCCGTCCGGGTTGCCAGCCCGTCTCGTCGCGAAAACGTGCCACGCAGCGATCCAGCTCGGCGCGTTCCTCGGGGTCGTGCCCGGCCGCCGTGAGTGACACCGCCATGAACAGCGTGTGCATGGCGTCGAGTTCCTGCGCATGCGCCCCTGCGAAGCCGATCAGCGCCCGTTGGAAAACCCCGGCATGGAGCGAGCCCGCCAGAATCGCGGCATCGAAGCGCTCCAGCGTCAGATCCCCGGCCTCGTCAGCGGCAAGAAGCTCCACCGCATGCCCCTGCCCCATCAGGTGTTCGGCCGCATGTCGCGCGATCTTGCGCGTCTGCCCTTCGGTCGTTGCATAGACGATCAGTAGCTTCACCCGCCTAATCCCCCTGAATGCCCGGCTGCCGATGCGCTCTCGACTCAGGCGCTCATTGCTGGGCGCAACCGCCGCGCGCCGGCCCAGTCGCGCACCGCCGCGCCGAAGGCCTCGAAAAGCGGGCGTGATACAGGGTCGGTGGCGGCCTTGTATTCGGGATGCCACTGCACCGAGAGGGTGAAGCCCGGCGCGTCCTTCACATAGAGCGCCTCGGGCGTGTCGTCGGGCGCCCATCCCTCGATCACGATGCGCTGACCCGCTGTCTTGATCCCCTGCCCGTGCAGCGAATTGGTCATCACCTCCGGCGCGCCGAACAGCCGGTGGAAGACACCACCGGGCGTGAAGCGTACGCTGTGGCGAAGGGCGAATTTCTCGTCGAGCGTGGCATCGGGCGGCATGCGGTGGTTCATCCGCCCCGGAAGGTCGCGGATCTCGGGATACAGGCTGCCGCCCATCGCCACATTGACCTCCTGAAAGCCGCGGCACACACCCATGATGGGCTGCCCGCGCTCCACGCAGGCGCGGATCAGCGGCAGCGCCACCGCATCGCGCCCGCGATCGAAGGTGCCATGCGCCTCGGTCTCGGCCTCGCCGTATTCCTCGGGGTGAACATTGGGCCGCCCCCCGGTGAAGAGAAACCCCGCGCAGACCTCCATCAGCTCCTCCACCCGCACAAGCCGCGGATCGGAGGGAATCAGAAGCGGCATGCAGTGGGCGACCTCGGCCACAGCCTCGCTGTTCATCAGCCCCCCCGCATGGGCTGGGTACTGATCGTTGATCCAGTGGGCATTGCCGATGATACCGACGACGGGGCGTTGCATTTTGCTGGCGGAACTCCCTTGCTGCAGAGCAAACATAAGGCCTCCGGCGTCCCGGGTCGAGGGGACAGGCGCGCAGCGCCCGTGCATCGGGGCATCGGTGCGCAGATATCGGGCAATGCTCTGCGGGCCTGCCACCCGCCGCTCATGCCTCGGCCTGATACCCCGCCGACGCGATCCCGGCCTCGGCCGCAGCCGCGTCATTGTCGCTTGAATCGCCGGTCACGCCGACCGCGCCGATGACCGCCCCGCCCGTCTCGCGCACCAGAACGCCCCCCGGCACCGGCACGAACCTGCCGCCGAACAGACCATTCATGGCGTTGACGAAATAGGCCTGGGACTCGGCGCGCGCCATCTGCGCACGTCCACCGATGCCCAGCATGATTGCCCCGTAAGCCTTTGCATGCGCGATATCAAAGCGGCCCGGGCTGGCGCCGTCCTCACGCTCGGCCGCGATCACATGTGCGCCCGAATCGAGCACCACCACCGTCAGAGGCTTGAGATCCAACTCGCGCCCTCGCTCCAGCGTCGCACGGATGATTGCGCGCGCTTCTTCCAGGATTATCAGCATCTTCACGCCCTTTTCTGAAGTGACCTCTTAAGCTCCAACCGGCGCGCAAGCAGCACCGGCTCGGTATAGCCCGAAGGCTGCGCGCGCCCCTCGAAGACCAGCTCGCAGGCCGCCTTGAAGGCGATGCCATCGAAGCCCGGCGCCATGGGCACATAGGCCGGATCGCCAGTATTCTGCCGGTCGACAACGGCGGCCATCTTCTTCATGGCGGCCATCACCTGATCAGTGTCCACCACGCCGTGATGCAGCCAGTTGGCCAGCGCCTGGGAACTGATGCGGCAGGTGGCGCGGTCCTCCATCAGGGCGACATCATTGATGTCGGGCACCTTGGAACACCCGATCCCGTGATCCACCCAGCGCACCACATAGCCCAGAATGCCCTGCGCGTTGTTCTCGATCTCGCGCTGGAGTTCGTCGGCATCCCAGTTGCGCCCATCGGCGACGGGGATGGTGAGCAAGGCGTCGAGCGAGGCGCGCGGGCCGCCGGCGGCGATCTCCTCCTGGCGGGCCATCACATCGACATGGTGATAATGCGTGGAATGCAGCACGGCGGCCGTCGGGCTGGGCACCCAGGCGCAGTTGGCACCGGCCTCGGGGTGGCCTATCTTGGCCTCGAGCATGTCCGCCATCAGATCCGGCATCGCCCACATCCCCTTGCCGATCTGCGCGCGCCCCTTG
The DNA here is from genome assembly GCA_003558415.1 of Hyphomicrobiales bacterium. Taxonomy (GTDB): domain Bacteria; phylum Pseudomonadota; class Alphaproteobacteria; order Rhodobacterales; family Rhodobacteraceae; genus Alkalilacustris. Next base: position 177 of record PWLT01000121.1, on the reverse strand, counting down.
AGCCCGCAGGCCAGACCGATATCGACATTGCGGTCCTCATAGGCCTTGATCCAGGCGGCGTCTTTCATCTCGCCCTTGGGCACCATCGGCCCGGCTTCCATCGAGGTATGGATCTCGTCGCCGGTGCGGTCGAGAAAGCCGGTATTGATGAACGCCACGCGATGCCTTGCGGCGCGG
>PWLT01000299.1 GCA_003558415.1 Hyphomicrobiales bacterium | reverse complement strand
GCCGCGCGCGGGTTGCGGGCCGCGCGGCAGCGCCTCGCCCTCCAGCTCCAGCAGCTCCAGCGTCAGCCCCCCGGTCACCGGCGTGGCCTCGGCCAGCCGTACCAGCACCCGCATTCCCAGCGAGATGGTCAGGCCCGAGCGGTCGCCCATCAGCGTTTGCGCGTCGGCATCGAAGTGGAAGAACTCATGGCCCAGCGTGCGGATGGGCACCAGCCCATCGGCGCCGGTCTCGTCGAGCTTGACGAACAGGCCGAAGCGCGTGATGCCCGAAATCCGCCCCCCGAACTCGGCGCCCACGCGCTCGGCCAGCCATGCCGCGAGGTAGCGGTCGGTCGTGTCGCGCTCGGCCGCCATGGAGCGCCGCTCGGTCTCCGAAATATGCTGCGCCGTCTCGTCGAGGCGCTCGATCTCTCCCTCCGAGAGCCCGTCATCGCCCCAACCATGCGCGGTGATCAGCGCGCGATGCACGATCAGATCGGCATAGCGCCGGATCGGCGAGGTGAAATGCGCGTAGTTGCGCAGCGCCAGCCCGAAATGGCCGAAATTCTTCGGGTTGTAATAGGCCTGGGTCATGGAGCGCAGCGTCGCCATGTTGATCATCTCGTCGAATTCGGTGCCCTCGGCCTGAGCGAGCAGCCGGTTGAGATGGCTCGTGCGCAGCACCTGCCCTTTGGCCAGCGTCATTCCCGACGCCTGCGCCACCTCGCGCAGCGCCTCGAGCTTCTCGGGCGCGGGCTCCTCATGCACACGAAACAGCAGCGGGCGGCGGCGCTTGATCAACTCCTCGGCGGCGGCGACATTGGCAAGGACCATGAAATCCTCGATCACCCGGTGGGCGTCGAGGCGTTCCTTGAATGCCACCGATTTAACCCGCCCGTCCTCGCCGAGCACGATCTCGCGCTCGGGCAGGTCGATCTCCAGCGGCTCTCGCGCGGCCCGCGCCCTGTGGACGGCCCGCCAGGCTTCATAGAGCGGCGCGATGACGGCCGCGACCAGCGGCGCGGCCTCGGCATCGGGCGCGCCGTCCTCGGCGCTCTGGACCTGTTCATAGGTCAGCGATGCCACCGATTTCAGCATCGCGCGGGTGAAGCGGTGCGATTTCTTGTTGCCGCTCGAGTCGAGCACCATGCGCACCGCGATTACGGTACGTTCCACGTTCTCGTGCAGCGAGCACAGATCGCCCGAGAGCTTCTCGGGCAGCATCGGCACCACGCGGTCGGGAAAATAGGTGGAATTGCCGCGCTTGCGCGCCTCTCGATCGAGTTTCGAGCCGGGGCGCACATAGGCCGCCACATCCGCGATCGCCACCCAGACGATATGCCCGCCCTCATTCGCGGGGTCGTCATCGGGCTGGGCGAGCACCGCATCGTCATGGTCGCGCGCGTCCCAGGGATCGATGGTGACGAAGGGCAGGGTGCGCAGATCCTCGCGCCCGTCAAGCCCCACGGGCTCCATCGCTTCGGCTTCGGCCAGCACGTCCTCGGGGAAGGCATCGGGGATGCCGTGCTGATGGATGGCGATCAGCGACACCGCGCGCGGCGCCGAAGGGTCGCCCAGCCGCTCGGTCACCCGCGCGCGCGGGCTGCCCATGCGCGCACCGGGGCCTGCGGCCTCCGCCTCGACCAGTTCGCCGTCCTTCGCACCATGGGTGGCGCCCGGCGCCACGCGCCATTCGCGGTCGGCCCCCTTCTCCACCGGCACGATGCGCCCGCCCTCGGTCTCGGCGCGATAGATGCCGAAGATGCGCCGGGGTGCCGCGGCGATCTTGCGGATGAGCCGGGCCTCGTAATGATGCGCCTCGCCATGCACCGGCAGCAGCTTGGCGAGAATGCGGTCCCCCGCGCCCAGTGCCGGATCGCTCTGCCGCTGGGTGACGAGGATGCGCGGCACGGGGCCGCTGCCGCGCCACTCCATCGGGCGCGCGAGCAGATCGCCGTCATCATCGGCCCCCTGAACCTGCAAGACCGTCACGGGTGGCAGGCGCTCGGGGTCGCGATAGCTCTTGCGGCGTTTCTCGACGAAGCCTTCGTCCTCGAGCTCCCGGAGCGCGCGCTTGAGGTCGATGCGCGCCGCACCCTTGATGCCGAAGGCGCGCGCAATATCGCGCTTGCCCGATTTGTCGGGATTCTCCGCGATCCACTCGCGCAGTTCCGCCTTGGAGGGGATGTCACTCATGCGCGGGCAGGTAACACGCCGCGCGGGCGCCGTCACCGGCCAAATTGCGTCACCAGCGGGTCCTAGCGGGTCGGAACCGGTGTCTCGCCGCGATAGTCGTAGAAGCCGCGCTGGGTCTTGCGGCCCAGCCAGCCCGCCTCGACATATTTGGTCAGCAGCGGGCAGGGGCGGTACTTGGTGTCGGCCAGCCCGTCATGGAGGACGTTCATGATCGCCAGGCAGGTGTCGAGCCCGATGAAATCGGCCAGCTCCAGCGGCCCCATCGGGTGATTGGCCCCCAGCTTGAGCGAGGTATCGATGGAGCGCACGCTGCCCACCCCCTCGTAGAGGGTATAGACCGCCTCGTTGATCATCGGCATCAGGATCCGGTTGACGATGAAGGCTGGGAAGTCCTCGGAAGTGGCGTGCGTCTTGCCCAGCCTGTCCACAACGCCCTTGAGCGTCTCGAAGGTCGCCTCGTCGGTGGCGATGCCGCGGATCAGCTCGACGAGCTGCATCACGGGCACCGGGTTCATGAAATGAAATCCCATGAAGCGTTCGGGGCGGTCGGTGCGGCTGGCCAGCCGCGTGATCGAG
>PWLT01000449.1 GCA_003558415.1 Hyphomicrobiales bacterium | reverse complement strand
CCTCGGCCCCGGCGATGATCTCCAGCATCTTTGCATCCGCGCCCTCGGGCGCCTTGAGCTGCGCCGGCGCCGCGCCCGAGGCGGCACGGTATCGGGTGAAGCGATACCCCGCCAGCAACCAGCCAAGCGCGGCCTCGTCACGATCCTCCGGCGCAAGCCGCGTCGCCAGATGAAAGGTCCGCGACGGCAATGTCGCAGCAGCCCGAGCAATCCCGAATCGGCTACGCGCCCGCGCGCGCGCATCGCCGAACCCGACCGCGGCGGCGGCGATCTCGCCCTTGGGGCCGGGAAGCGCGAGCGCCTCGCCGAGCTTGGCGGAAAAGCGTGCCGCCTGCGCCCATTCGCGCTGCGCCGCGGGCAGCGCCTCGCGCCACTCCTTCAGATCGGCACTTGCGACGACATGCAGCGGGATCGAGGGCGCCTCGGGCTCGGCGAAGGTCAGCGGCATATCGTCTCCTGATGGCCGGTCAACGAGCCCCCGAGCCTAACGCAATAGCCCGGCTGCGCAAGCCGTCGCCGCACCTTGCTCAGGCGCTTGCGCGGCGGCGCGGATTCGCTCAGGCTGGGGCCAGTTCGATCAGGGAGGACTCGCGATGCGTACCCTTGCCGCCGTGGCCGTCGAGGCCGGAAAGCCGCTGGAGATCATGGAGGTCAATCTCGAAGGCCCGCGCGCCGGCGAGGTCATGGTCGAGATCAAGGCGACCGGCCTGTGCCATACCGATGATTTCACCCTCTCGGGCGCCGATCCGGAGGGGCATTTTCCCGCCATCCTGGGCCATGAGGGCGCGGGCGTCGTCGTCGAGGTGGGCGCGGGCGTGACCAGCGTCAAGCCCGGCGATCACGTCATCCCGCTCTACACGCCCGAATGCCGCGCCTGCCCATCCTGCCTGTCGCAGAAGACCAATCTCTGCACCGCCATTCGTGCCACGCAGGGACAGGGTGTTATGCCGGACGGCAGCTCGCGCTTCTCCACCCTCGATGGCGATCCGATCCTGCATTACATGGGGTGTTCGACCTTCGCCAACCACACCGTCCTGCCCGAGATCGCGGTGGCCAGGATCCGCGAGGACGCGCCATTCGACAAGGTCTGCTATATCGGCTGCGGCGTGACCACCGGCATCGGCGCGGTGATCAACACCGCCAAGGTCGAGATCGGCGCCAAGGCGGCGGTGTTCGGGCTGGGCGGCATCGGGCTCAATGTCATTCAGGGGCTGCGGCTGGCAGGCGCCGACATGATCATCGGCGTGGACATCAACCCCGCCAAGCGCGAGATGGCCGAGCGTTTCGGCATGACCCATTTCATCAACCCGAAGGACTGCGACAATGTCGTGGCCGAGATCGTCGAGCTGACGAAAACCCCCTTCGACCAGACCGGCGGCGCCGATTACAGCTTCGACTGCACCGGCAATGTGCAGGTGATGCGAGATGCGCTGGAATGCACGCATCGCGGCTGGGGCCAGTCGATCATCATCGGCGTGGCCCCGGCGGGGGCGGAGATCAGCACGCGCCCCTTCCAGCTGGTCACCGGGCGGGTGTGGAAGGGCACGGCGTTCGGCGGCGCGCGCGGGCGCACCGATGTGCCCCGCATCGTGGAGTGGTACATGGACGGCAAGATCGAGATCGACCCGATGATCACACATCAGCTGAAACTCGACGACATCAACCGGGGCTTCGAGATGATGCATGCCGGCGAATCGATCCGCTCCGTGGTGGTGTATTGACCCAGACGGATTCTTGCATGGCCGAGGCGATCGCGATCCGCCCTGCCACGGCGGCCGACAACCCCGCCCTCTGGTCCATGCTGGAGCCGGTCTTCCGCGCCGGTGACACATATGCCATGGACCCGGAAATCCCGCGCGACGACGCGCTCGCCTTCTGGTGCGGGGGCAACCACAGCGCCTTCATCGCCGAGGCCCCATCGCCCTCCACCCATCCCTCCCGCCCTGAATTCTTCTTCGACGAAATATCCTCGGGGGGAGTCGCCGAAGGCGACGGGGGGCAGACAGCCCCCCTTGGCACATATTACATCTGTCCCAATCACGGCGGGGGCGGCGCGCATGTGTGCAATTGCGGCTTCGTCACCGCCCCTGCCGCGCGCGGGCGCGGCGTGGCGCGCGCGATGCTGGTGCATGCGCTCGACACCGCGCGCGAGATGGGCTACCGGGCGATGCAGTTCAATTTCGTGGTCGAGACCAACACCCGCGCCATCGCTATCTGGCTCGATCACGGCTTCGAGGTCGTCGGCCGCCTGCCCGGCGCCTTTCGCCACCCGCAGCACGGCGACACCGATGCCCTCGTGATGTATCGCCACCTCTGAAAGGACCCCCATGGCCCGCGCCGGCATTCCCCTTCTCGCCGTTCTGGTCGACGCCGACAATTCCTCCCCGCAATGGGCCGAGGCGATCTTCGAGGAACTCGCCAGCCTCGGCGAGGCCAGCGTGCGGCGCATCTATGGCGATTTCTCGCGCCCGGCGATGAAAGGCTGGTCCGACCGGCTGGCGGCGCTGGCGCTGGTGCCGCATCACTCACCGGCCAACACGGTGGGCAAGAACGCCTCCGACATCGCGCTGGTAATCGACGCGATGGATCTGCTGCATTCGGGGCGCTTCGACGGTTTCGTGCTGATTTCGTCGGACAGCGATTTCACGCGCCTTGCCTCGCGCATCCGCGAGCAGGGGCTCGATGTCTATGGCATCGGCCAGCAGAAGACGCCCGAGGCCTTCCGCAAGGCCTGCAAGCGCTTCATCTTCGT
>PWLT01000152.1 GCA_003558415.1 Hyphomicrobiales bacterium | reverse complement strand
GGCCCCGATGAGCGCCACGGCATCCGCGAACTCGCCCGGCGCTCGGGCGATTATGCGCTGGTCGGTCTGGCGGCGGTCATGCGCGGGCACGAGTTGCGGCTGGCCTATTTCGGTGTCGGTGATCAGCCGGTGCTGGCGCAGGGTGCGATGAAGGTCCTCGCGGAAGGGGGCAGCGTGGCCGAGGCATGCGCACAACTTTCCGCCGATATCGATCCCCCGGGCGATCTGCACGCCTCATCGGCCTATCGGCTGCATCTTGCCGGCGTTCTGCTCAAACGGGTCATGGACGATCTGCGAAACGACAGCACGAAGAAGGAGGCCGTCTGATGGCTGCTGCGGGGTTCGATGAGCGGGTCGATATCGCGCTCACGGTCAATGGCGAGAGCGTTGAGGCGCGCGTGCCGGCGGGGCGCCATCTGGTGGATTTCCTGCGCCTCGATCTGGGGCTCACCGGCGCCCATGCCGGGTGCGAACACGGTGTCTGCGGGGCCTGCACGCTTCAGGTCGACGGAGAGATCGTCCGCGGCTGCCTGGTCCTGGCGGCGCAGCTCCACGGCGCCGAGGTCTGGACGCTCGAGGGCGTCTCGGAGACCGGCGTGATGCGCGACCTTCAGGCGGCGTTCGTGGCGCGCAACGCGCTGCAATGCGGGTTCTGCACGCCGGGGATGCTGTTTGCCGCGCATGACATTCTGAGCGAGGGGAATGTGCCTGCGCGCGAGGCGATCCGCGAGCACATCTCCGGCAACTACTGCCGGTGCACCGGCTACGAGGCCATCGTCGACGCGATCGAGGAGACCGCCCGCGCCCGCGCGGGTCAGGGTGCGAAGGAGCCTGTCGAATGACCATCCGCTTTGGTGATCCCGACCGTCCGAACAGCTATATCGGACGCACCGTGCCGCGACCGAACGCCCAGCGTCTGGTCGAGGGACGGGGGCGTTATGTCGATGATGTGGTTCTGCCCCGCATGCTGCATGTGGCCTTCGTGCGCAGCCCGCATGCCCATGCGCGCATCACCGGTATCGATACCGGCGCGGCTGAGACGGTGCGCTGCGTGCGCCGCATCTTCACCGGCGCCGATATTGCCGAGGTCTGCACCCCCTGGGTTGGTGTCCTCGACCATCTCAAGGGCCTGAAATCGGCGCCGCAATACCCGCTCGCCGTTGAGCGTGCCACCTGGACGGGCGAGCCCGTGGTGGCGGTGGTGGCCGACAGCCGCGCCGCCGCAGAGGACGCCGCGGCACTGATCGAGGTTGCCTATGAGCCGCTGGACGCGGTCACCGACATGCGCACCGCGCTGGACGCGGACACGCCGGTGATCCATCCCGATCTGGGCGACAACCTGACCTTCCAGCGCGAGCATATCTCGGGCGATATCGACGCGGCCTTTGCGAGCGCGCACAAGGTGGTCTCCTGCAGCTTCAAATCCGGCCGTCACACCGGGGTCTGCGTCGAGCCGAGATCGATTCTCGCCGCCTATGATCCCTCCGAGCGGCAGATGACCGTGTATCACTCGACCCAGGCGCCGCACATGATGCAGGTGGTTTTCGCCGAGCATCTGGGCCTTCCGGAAGGGTCTGTCAGAGTGATCTGCGGCGATGTCGGCGGCTCCTTCGGGATCAAGGTTCATGTCTATCCCGACGAGGTCGCGACCGCAGCGATTGCCAAGGTCATGGGACGACCGGTCAAGTTCATCGCCGACAGGATCGAGTCCTTCACATCCGACATCCATGCGCGCGATCACGAGATCGACGCGCGCATCGCCGTCGATGCGGATGGCCGGATCCTGGCGATCGACATCGAGGATCTGACCGGCATCGGCCCCTATTCCGTCTATCCGCGCACCAGCGCGATCGAGGGCAATCAGGTCGTCAATCTGTGCGGCGGCCCCTATGATTTCGCCAATTACCGCGCCCGCACGACGGTCGTGCTGCAAAACAAGGCGCCGACCTGCCAGTACCGCGCCGTCGGCCACCCCATCGCCGCCGCGGTGACCGAGGGGTTGATCGACCGGGCGGCCGAGGCATTGGGGCTCGATCCGGTGGAGTTCCGCCGGCGCAACCTGATCGCCGATGATGCCTATCCCTATACCTCGCCGGCGAACATGCGCTTCGAGGGGCTGTCGCATCACCGCAGTCTCGATATGCTCATCGAGATGATGGACTACGAGGGCCTGCGCGCCGAGCAGGCCGCCCTGCGCGAAAAGGGCGTCTATCGCGGCATCGGCATCGCCAGCTTCATCGAACTGACCAATCCCAGCCCGTTCATGTACGGCATCGGTGGTGCGCGCATCTCGGCCCAGGACGGCTGCACCGTCCGCATGGACCCCGATGGCAGCATCGTCGCGATGTCGGGTGTGACCGAACAGGGCCAGGGAACCGAGGCGATGCTCTCGCAGATCACGGCCGAGGCCGTGGGCGTGAGCCCCGAAAACGTGCGCGTGATCACCGGCGACACCCAGACGACGCCCTATGGCGGTGGAACCTGGGCCTCGCGCGGCGCCGGGATCGGCGGCGAGGCCGCGCTGCAGGCGGGACTCGCGCTCAAGGCCAATATCCTTCAAGTCGCGGGCGCCATGCTTCAGTGCGAGCCGGACACGCTCGACATCATTGACGGGCAGATCGCCGATGCCGACAGCGGCAAGGAAAGAATGCCGCTCGCCGAGCTGGGGCGCATCGTCTATTTCCGCGGCGACACCCTCCCCAAGGATCTGCCGCGCGAACTGGTCGTCACGCGCCACTACATCACCAGCGAGTATCCCTT
>PWLT01000460.1 GCA_003558415.1 Hyphomicrobiales bacterium | reverse complement strand
TCATCGAACTGACCGAGCGCGGCGCGGAGATCACGCGCGAGACGCGCAAGGAGGTCGACGCGCTGAACGCGCATTTCACCTCCAAACTGCCGCCCGAGCATCTCGATGCGGTGCTGACCGGCCTTGCCATCCTCGCCGAGGGTGAGGGCGATGATCTGACCGATTTCTGAGCCGCGCGGCGCCCGAGCCGGACGCGAAGACGAGAGGAGCCATGCGCATATTTTCCTACAAGGACAGGCCGGTGCATCTGGGCCCGTTTCCGCTCGAACGCCTGGTTCGCAGCGAGACAGCGGCCGAACTCGGCCGCATCCCCGAATCGGGGCCGTTGTCCTTCGACCATCCCGACCCTGAATCGCTTGCCCATGCCATGGCGCGTTTCATGGGCATGTTCGACACCGTGCGTGACGGCGCCATCGGTCATGGCGAGGCCGAGATCCCCGCTGACCCCAGTGAACGCAGCCGGCACCTCAAGGCCGCGGGCTACTATTTCGACGCCTCGATGGTCGGGGTGGCGCGGCTCGACGGGCTGCATCACCTGTCGAAACCCTATCGCAACCCGATGATCGATGCGTTGCGCGCCGAACTCGAACAGGGCCAGCCGAGCACCCACGCTGCGGGAATCGATGCGATCTATGCCGATGTGCTTGACTCCGCGCGCACCGCACATGGCCCGGTGGACCATCACACCCACGCGCTGGTCTTCCTGGTCGAATACACGCGCGAGCCGGGCGAGGGCGAGCCGGGCACCGATTGGCTCCAGCGCACCCAGGCACAGCGCGCGGCGCTGCTGGCCTCGAACACTGCCGTCGTGCTGTCGACCTATCTGCGGATGCTGGGTTTCGAGGCCCGCGCCCACAGCGCCACCACCGCGGAGGTCGATCTGCGCAGGCTCGCGGTTTCCTCGGGGCTTGCGGGCATTACCGGCGAGGGGGAGATCGAAAACCCCTATGTCGGGCGCCGGTTCGGCCTTGCCGCCGTGACCACGACGATGGACCTCGCCCCCGACCGCCCGCTCGGGCCGCAGGCGGGGCGCGATGGCTGGCGCAGCCACGGCCCCGGCTGGTGGCTGGGCAAGGGCACCGCCCGCAGCGCCCGGACCGCCGAGCCCTATCGCGACCGCGAATTCCGCATGGGGCCCTATCCGTTCGAGAAGATCCGGCGCGTCGATGAACCCACCACCTTCATCGACGAGGAGCGCGTACCGCGCTTCCCCAAGCGCGCCGATTTCTTTGCCCGCGCGCTGTTCGGCGACATGGGCAAGAACGTGCAGGAGGCCGCCAAGGGCGGCATGTATGTCGTGAAAAGCCCAATCGGCGCCTGCGCGCGCCGGGCGCTGGGCGCGCTCCTGCTCTTGCAGTTCGGCGATGCGCGTGGCCCCGTCTCGCCCAATGCTGCGGATCCGGTGCGCAATGCCGACAACCTCAAGGCCGCCAGCTATTACCTCTCCTGCGATGCGGTGGGGCTGAGCCGCGTGCCCGACTGGGCGTATTATTCGCACAATTCGGGCGGTGAGCCGATCACGCCCTATCACGACAACGCCGTCAACATGCTGCTCGACCAGGGCCACGAGACGATGGAGGGGGCGTCGGGCGACGACTGGATCTCGGTCGCGCAATCGATGCGTGCCTATCTGCGCTTTTCGCTGCTGGGTGGGGTGATCGGCGAGCAGGTGCGGCGCATGGGCTTCTCCGCGCGGGTCCATTCGGTGATCGACGGCGAGGTTTTGCAGCCGCCGCTCCTGCTGCTTTCGGGTCTGGGCGAGGTCAGCCGCATCGGCGAGGTGATCCTCAACCCCTATCTCGGCCCGCGCCTGAAATCGGGCACCGTGACCACCTCCATGCCGATGAGCCATGACAAGCCCATCGATTTCGGGCTGCAACGCTTCTGCAACGCCTGCAACAAATGCGCGCGCGAATGCCCCTCGGGCGCGATCACGGCGGGTCCGAAGCTGATGTATAACGGCTACGAGATATGGAAGTCGGACGCCGAGAAATGCGCCCGCTACCGGCTGACCAATTCGGCGGGCGGCATGTGTGGGCGCTGCATGAAGACCTGCCCGTGGAACCTTGAGGGGTTGTTTTCCGAAGCGGCCTTCCGCTGGGTGGCGATGAAGGCGCCGGGCACGGCCAAGGCGCTGGCCAAGCTCGATGACAAGGTCGGGCGCGGGGACATCAACCCGGTCAAGAAGTGGTGGTGGGATATCGAGCTTGACCAGAAGGCCGGGCGCTATGTGCAGGCCGGGGCGACGCACAAGCGCGGACTCAACACCGATATCGACCTGAAATACGAGGATCAGACGCTGGCCGTCTATCCCGCCGACGTGATGCCCGCGCCCTGGCCGGTGGCTCAGCCGCTCGACCGCGAGGAAGGAATCCGGCGCTACCGCTCTCTGCTCACGCCCGAGGAATATCGCAACAAGCTCGCCCGCGGCGAGGGCGATGACCTGAAAATCACCCCGCGCCACCGGCAGGAGGAGCCGCCCGTCTTCCCCGTGATCCTGTCGCGGCGCAAGGATCTCTCCGACGACGTCGTGCGCTTCGAATTCACTGACCCGCAGGGGCGCGAGCTGCCCCCCTTCGCGCCCGGCGGGCATGTCGATGTGGTCATCGCACCCGAGTATCAACGCCAGTATTCGCTGGCGGGCGACCCGGCGGACCGGTCGAAATACGTCCTAGGCGTGCTGCGCGAGGCCGATGGGCGCGGCGGTTCGGCCCTGATGCACCGCGCCTTTCGCGAGGGGCGCAAGGTGTTCGTATCCTACCCGC
>PWLT01000475.1 GCA_003558415.1 Hyphomicrobiales bacterium | reverse complement strand
GCGAGCGCGCGCAGATAGGTGGATGGCAGCTGGTAGGACAGATCGAAGGTGGTGAAGACCCGCTCCAGCGCCGCGACATCGCGCTGGACGAGCAGTTGCAGACGCCACGGGAGGGTGGGGTCGAATTCGGCATCTGCAGGGATGCGGAAGAGATCGAGCTCCGACAGGCGCGGCGCGCCGTCGGCGGCGATGCGTCCGACGCGCCGGTTGTCGCGGTCCTGGAAGCGGACCGAATTCTCGCCCTGCACGAGCACGATGCGGTCGAAGATGCCGCCGCGCACATAGCCCGATCCCTTGAAGGAGTAGCGCCCGCGCCCGCCCACGAGGATCGCGTGCTCGCCCTCCCCCAGCCAGTCACGGAGGTTCGCGTCTTCCGCCTCGCCCAGGAGCGCCGCGCCGATGGCGGGCACACTCACCGGGGCGGCGTACATGTCGATGAAGATCTCGTCCCCGGGCGCGTCGATCGGGCGCTCGGCCGCGCGCGGGTCGTCGGCACGCTCGAACGCGGCGTTGACCTGCCCGACATCGAGCGACATGCGCCGCACGGTGCCGTCGCCGACCAGAGTGAACCAGTCCTGCGAGGCGCTGGCCTCGGGGTCGATCTCGTATCGTGGGCCGGTGGGCGCCTCGCGCGGGGTCATCCCGCCGAGCCCCAGCGCGCGGGCGACGCGGATGCCTGAGCGCACGATCGAATCGTCGATGACCATGATGGTGACGGTCACGCCCGAGATGATGTTCAGGTCGTGCCCGGAGCCCTCGGCCTCCGCCTCGGCCACGAGGTCGAGGCCGATGTAATCCTCCATCAGGGTGCGGATGCGCGCTTCGGGAATTCCGATCAGGACGATGGGTTCGGAATGCTCGGCCAGTTCCAGCCCGATGACCCTGGCATCGTCATCAAGCGCGACCATCGTGTGAATGGGTTTGCCGGCATAGCCCGTGGTGCCAACGAAATCCGAGGTCACGAAACCCCAGCCGATCCGCTCTCCGTCCCGCAGTAGCGGCGCGACGGGGACGTCGTCGCGCACCGCACCATAGCCATCGGCATCCTCGACCAGGATATGCGGCGCCACCTTGTCCAGCAGGCGCGGCAGCTGCGACGGCTGCGCCGCAAGTGCCGCGGGCAGAAGCAGCATGAGAAGGCCCGCCAGCAGCGCGAGTACATGCCTGGGGCCCGGCCCCGCTGCTGACGATCTCCAATGCATTCGTTTTCTCCAGAGGCGTTCGTCACGTCTCTTGCACCCCGGAGGGGCGCGCGCTTTGATTAAGATCAAATAGGATGTCTAATTTGTTGACGCCTTGAAGATTGCGGCGCGCGCGGGGCCGCAACCGGCGATCAACCGTAGATACAGCCGCGCGGCAGGCGATCAGCGGCGGCGCGGGAATGGCATGTGGGGAGTCCCCGGCGTTCAGCCTGGCGCTTCGTTTTCCGTCGCCTGTGCCTGGTAGGCACGGATCCGCTCGGGCCAGGTCGATTTGATGAAGGCGAGGATGTCGCGGATTTCGGTATCCGACAGCAGATGGCCGAAGGCGGGCATGCCGCTGTCGAAGCCGCTGACTCCGCGCGACTCCAGAGTCTCGGCGCCGCCCATTCGGACATAGTCGAACAGCAGCCGGTCCCCATGGTGCCAGGTATGGCCGGTCTCATCATGCGGAGGCGCGGGCAGCCGCCCGTCCGGGCCGGGGCTGCGCCAGTCGGGCTGACCTTCGAGTTGCGCGCCGTGGCAGATCCCGCAATGCGCCTCATAGAGCGTCGCGCCACGCTCCAGATCCGCCGCCGCGATGGACATGTCGAGCGCCTGCACCGAAGTGGCCATGAGCGCCAAAGCGCCCAATGGAGCAAGCCTCGGCAGGGCGCGAGAAAGGAAATCATCTTGCATTCGACTGGCCTTCGAATTCGGGATCGCGGGCAGCGTGGCGGGACTGTAACGCGCCCGCTCGCCCCGCGCCATCACGCTCGCGCGCGCGGCGCTGCGCAGGCGTTTGCCGCAGCGAGGCAATTCTGCGCGATGGCGCCGTGCGTCCGCTTGCCATCCCGGGGGGGCGCGGATAGTGTGCGCGCCAATTCGCGCGGCGGGGATTCCGCCCGACATGTCATGCGGGAGCCACCCGCCCGAACCGAACCATGAGGACCCGATGTTCGTAACGCCTGCCTATGCTCAGGATGCCGGTGCCGGAGGCGCCCTGGTCAGCTTCCTGCCGCTGATCCTGATCTTCGTCATCATGTGGTTCCTGCTGATCCGCCCTCAGCAGAAGAAGATGAAGGAGCACAAGGCGATGGTCGAGTCGCTGCGGCGCGGCGACCAGATCGTGACCCAGGGCGGGCTGATCGGCAAGATCACCAAGGTCAAGGAGGATGGCGAACTCGAGGTCGAGATCGCCAAGGACGTCAAGGTCCGCGTACTTCGCCATACCGTCGCCACCGTGATCAGCAAGACCGAGCCGGCCGAAGGCTGAGCGCGGTCTGGCTGCGAGAAGGGGCATCATGCTCTACATCCCAATCTGGAAGCGGGTGATCATCTGGAGCCTTGTGGCGCTCGGGCTGATCTTCGCGATGCCCAACCTGTTCTACGACCGTGTCGAGCGTCACGGCGACGCGGTGCGCGCGATCGAGGCGCAGGGCGTGGCGACGCCCGAGTTGGAGGCCGATCGGGCGCTCTGGCCGGACTGGCTGCCATCCTCGCTGGTCAATCTGGGGCTCGATCTGCGCGGCGGGGCGCATCTGCTGGCCGAGGTTCGGGTCTCGGATGTCTATGATGCGCGTCTCGATGCGCTCTGGCCCGAGGTCCG
>PWLT01000189.1 GCA_003558415.1 Hyphomicrobiales bacterium | reverse complement strand
GGAGAGGGATCCTGTCGACGTGTCGCGCTTGACGACGTCGAGGGCGCGTCGGCGCATGACGGCGAGATTGGTCGCGCCATTATCCTTCCGATTGCGCGCGCTGTCCTCGCGGAGCGAGACGTCGAGCTGCCAGTGCAGGTTGTTCTCGACCGCCCAATGGGCGCGCACGGTCTGGGCAGCAGCGGTGGCAACGGCCCGCCCCTGATCGAGGATTTCGAGGCCGAGCTGATCCCCGGCTTCTACCGCTATGTCGAGAGCACCACCACCGGCGCCCCCGGGCCCGGCAACCCCTATGCCGGCTATGCGGTGGTGTTGCGCACCAATTCGGGCCATCCCGGGGCCTTCGCATGGCGGCGCACCATGAACCCGGCCAATCTCAAGGTCTTCTTCGGCACTCGCGCGAGCGCCACCGGGGCGATGCTGTGGAACGAGCTGTGGCACCAGGGCAACCTTCTGGGCAGCGTCTCTCAGTCCGGCGGCATGCCCACCGGCGCGGTGTTTCAGCACGGCGCCAACTCGAACGGCCAGTTCGAGCGCCGCGCCTCGGGCTGGATGGAATGCATCCGCACCGATCTCGCGGTGACGGGTGTGGATACCACCGCCGGCAGCCTCCATCGCTCCGCCGATGTAAGCTGGACCTTCCCCAGCGCCTTCATGAGCGGCGAGGCCCCGGTGGTCAGTATCGCTGCCGACCATGCCGATGCGATCGGCTTTTCGGTCGTTTCCATCTCCGAGACCGCCATGACCTTCCGCATCATCGCCCATAGCGCGATCACGGACAGCGTCCCCATCCGCGCCAGCGCCACGGGCCGCTGGTCCGACATGAGCTGAGGAGCCGAACATGCAGATCACCCTCTCCCCGCAATACCGCGACGGTGCCGAGCAGATGACGCTCACGCGCACGGGCGACGTGCTGAGCATCGACGGCACGGATTGCGACCTCACCGCACCCGGCGACTGCCCTTGGCTGGCCGAGCCACCGGTGCAGGTGGACGGTGCGTGGCGCGTCGTGCTGGTCTTTCCCGTCGGCCCGCGCGCCCCGCACGAGGCGCTCTTTCCCGCGCAGATCACCGTGGAGGGCGACGGCCCCGTCGCGCTGCCGCCATGCGACATGCCTGATGCCGAGGAGATTCCACCGCTGTGAGCGCAGCTGACGGACCTTGCCCTGCCCTGCCCCGGCGTGCAGAACGGCACGGTCCTTCAAGCGCGATGGCGGATGCATGCCCGACACGACGACCGACCCTGCCGAAAACAGACAGCGCCTTGGCCCGGCGGCCCCGGCGCATATCCTCACGCGGCGGCGGCTTTACATCGATGTCCAGCACGGGCTGTGCAATCGGCTGCGCGCCATGGCCTCGGCCGCCGTGATCGCCGCGCGCACCGATCGCGCGCTGGTCGTCATCTGGCGCACCGATCACCACTGCGAGGCGCGCATTTCAGACCTGCTGCGCCACACCGATCCGGTGATCGAAGACGACGACATCGCGGATCTGCTGCGATCGCGCAGCGCGCGGGTCTACAATTACATGGAGATCGAGCCCGGCGCACGGTTTCAGGAGCCGATCCTGGCCGCAGGCGATGCTGTCGAGGGCGACGTCTACATCCGCTCCGCCTACACACTGACCAGCCCGCATCGCGACGCCGAGGGGGAGCGGCGCTTCCTGCGTATGCTGATGCCCGCCGAGCCGGTCTGCGAGCTGGTCTCGCGCGTGCGCGCCCGCAGCGATGTGGCCGCGCATATCCGCATGGCCACCGGCGAGCGCTTCGACCACCTGCCCTATGAGTCGCCCGCGAACTGGCCCGCGCATCGCCACCGGGAGCTCGCGGAATGGCGGCGCAAGAGCCATGCCGACCGTTTCATCGCGCGGCTGGATGCGCTGATCGCCGAAGGGGCGATCGAGACGATCTTCCTCGCCGCCGACCTCCAGGAGACCTATGCGCGCTTTGCGGAGCGCTACGGCGACCGCCTCGCCTGGCTGGAGCGCGACCTCTTCGACCGCTCGCCCCGGCAACTTCAGTATGCGCTGGCCGATCTCATGCTGCTTGCCACGGGGCGGCGGCTGCTGGCAAGCAGCTGGAGTTCCTTCTCCGAAGTGGCAGAGCAGATCGGGCCGCGCGGACGGCGCGTGGAGCGCTCGGGCATCGATTTCTGAGTTACCCGTAATTGCGGAAGGAGACATCGCGCGGGTCCTTCCCGGCGGGGATCGCGTATGCGGGGGGCGTAGGCGCGTTGCTTTTTCGTGCCTAAACGGCGCTTAGAGCCTAAACTCGGCCCGGACCGGCCCCGCTTACCCTGTCTCGGGTTGACCTTGCCTACCACGTATTATGACGCTATATTGTGTCGGAATATGTGGAGCATGCCATGAATATCGAGGCCCTTGCCGAGAACGGCCATTTCGCCCCCGCCCGGATCGCGAAGTCGCTGCGCACCTCGCGCGACGAGATCGCGCGCACCGTCGGGCTTGGCCGCGATGCCGTCTCGCGCCGTGACCGGATCACCAGCCCCAAGACCCAGAAGCGCCTGCGCGAGATGGTGGAGATCCTCAACCGGGTCGAGCCGCGCTTCGGTTCGGCGCTGCTCGCCTATGCCTGGTACCGCTCGGAGCCGCTCGCAGGCTTCGACGGGATGACCGCGATGCAGCTCGTGCGCGAGGGGCGCGCGGCCGAGGTGATGGAGTATATCGACGCTGTCGATGCCGGGCTGCACGCCTGACCATGCACTATCGCGGCCCGCTCTACCGTGCGCTCAACCCGGTCTGCGCGCGCGATCCGCTGTCGGGTGAAGGTGCGCG
>PWLT01000351.1 GCA_003558415.1 Hyphomicrobiales bacterium | reverse complement strand
GCGATGCCATGGCGGTGATCGAGCGCCAATAGTCGGGGCGGCCCACCCCGGCTAAGCGCCTGATCACCCTATGGTTTCGTGACGAGATGCGCGTGAGCCGGAAGGACCGGCTGTGTCACCGCTGGTGTATCCCCGGACAACGTCCGCAGGGGCTGAAGGATCAGAGCATTCAATGGGCCTACCCGTCCGGTGCCGCCTTCCCGGATGGCCAGAGCGCCCTCGTCCTGGTGGCGGTCGGTACCGCGGCGACAACTCATATGGAGGCGAGTTGGAGAAACGCGCGCCCTGAACGAACACGCGGTCATGGTCCTCCATGGCGCCGGCCGCCATGTCACCAGGGCGGCCCTCGTCATCCCGCCAAGCGTCAGCCCCGTGGCAGTGCCGCCCTGTTCGCCGCAGATTGACCCGATGGAGCCGGTCTGGCTCTAGCTGTGCGAACGCTTCCTCTCGCTACACCGTGTCACCGGCTTCGATGCGATGCCAGCCGACATGCGGCGCGCGAAGGATGCCGCCTTCCTGTGAGCCATAGGAGGCGCTCCGCCGGCTCGTTGACCAGCCGGTTTCATGGGCTGTTATCCTTGGAGACTCTGGGAGCGCACTATCCAGACGGCTGTCAATTCTTTGCAATATCGCAGTTTATTGTGCCGCCAGAAAAAGGCATTCGATCCGGTGGCGGCAAGGCCGCACACCGCGTCTGCGAAACACGGCAAATGATTGGCCACACGACAACTTGAGGGTGATTCGCCACGGGCGAAGTCTAGTTTGCCTTGCGCGCATGTTCGAGCATCAGAAACCCTGAGCTGGAACCCCGGTCAGGGCTGGGGCACAAGCGCAATTGATCTGGACCGGAAGATCTTCGCCGACCCATGCTGCATCTTGGCGAAAACCTGCCGAACAGTGCCGGATATTGTGTGATGACCTATTCTTGATTTTTTTCTGGGGCCCCATTTCCGCCAAGATCATCCCTTACGAAGACCTGACTTGAGAGGTCCAGGTCCAAAATCAGCAAAAAACAAGAACCATCACAGGAACTCGATCATGTTTACAGCAACCGTCGCAGGCCCGCTTGTCGGGGCCAAGCCTTATCGTCTCCTCATGCCCTCCGCGACCGAGGGCCCGCGCCCAAGTGCAAGTGGCGAGCCGAGCATGGTGCGCCTCGGGGTGTTCGCCCTTCTCATGACCATCATCTTTCTGCTTCTCCCCACCGCGGCTGCGGCTCAGTCTTCGCTGACCTGCGAAGGCGAGTGGCGCCAGGCACGCCTCACGAACTATGAGAGCTACCCGGAGCCGGGGAGCAAGGAATGCATCAAGTACAATGGCTGCAAATGGGAGGGAAAATTCGCCGGGGTCAACGGGAAGAGACCGGAAAGCTGGGTTGCGCAGCGCAACATCGCGGCTGTCCACCAGAAGCACTGGGGGAAATTCCGGGGAAAGGTGCTCCGCTTGCGTCAAGGTTCGCGTGAAATCGCCGTCCAGGTGCTCGACCTTTGCTCCGATGCCGATTGCAACGGGTGCTGCACGAACAACCTTGGCGGCGACGGCTACCTCATCGACATCGAGAAGCACACGAAGGCACGGTTTGGCAGCGGTTCAGGCGTGGTGGAATTCCAGGTCTGCGGCTGACCGGCAGGACGGCGGCCTGATCTCCCCGCCGTGGTCATGAGCGCGGGCGCGCAAACCTTTGCGACCGACATGGCCTGAGTATCTGACGCGCGCAGCTTGGCGCCAGGTTGCCCGCTGCACGCGTTGACAGGAAAGACGCCCGGAACCGTTCGAAACGGGCGTCTTTCCGCCAGACTTCACCCCTTTGGTGTGATGTGCCCCATACGCTGGGAGCACAGATTGCGCGGTCGCCCCGTACCAGGCGCATCCGACTGCCGAGACGGCATCGGTGAACCTTACCTGACATTCCCGTGCCCTGTTCCTCACCTTGCCCAATGGTACCCTCGAGGCGCGGGGACACGCCGAACCCGCCGGGCTTTTTGGGGCCCAGGGCCAGCAGCCCCCGCTGATGGGGGGGGGCGGCTTTGCGTTCGCCTCCTTCGTCACCGGGCCGTCAACGATCTCGCTGAACGAACAGATTGCAGCCGGGGATCGGATCGTCAGCCAGCGCACGCGCCGTGGCCGAGTTGCGCCGCACCCCTTGTCCTTCGCCGCCCGCTGGTATCAACTCGGGGCGCGATGTCGAATGCCCCTTCCCTCGAGAGCGCGAACCGCCCGCTGGCCGGCGTGTTGTGGATGGTGCTGACGGGCGTGTGCTTCGTCTCCGTCACCGGGCTGGTCAAGCATATCGGCGATGCGATGCCGGCGGCGCAGACGGCCTTTCTGCGCTACCTGATCGGGCTGGTGTTCCTGCTGCCGATGCTCGGGGCCTTTTCGGGCCTGCGCCTGTCGCGGGGCGACTGGGGCTTGTTCCTGCTGCGCGGCGGGGCGCATACCATCGGCGTGATCCTTTGGTTCTATGCCATGACGCAGATCCCGATCGCCGAGGTGACGGCGATGAACTACCTCTCACCAATTTACATCGCCATCGGGGCGGCCCTGTTTCTGGGCGAGCGGCTCAGGGCGCGGCGCATCGCCGCGATCGTGATCGCCCTGCTGGGCGCGGTGATCATCCTGCGGCCGGGCTTTCGGGAGGTCTCGCCGGGCCATCTGGCCATGCTGGGCACGGCGCTACTCTTCGCAGTCTCCTATCTGATCGCGAAACAGCTCTCGGACAGGATGAGTCCGGCGGTCGTGGTGGGGGCGCTCTCGGTGCTCGTGACCGTGGGGCTCGCGCCATTCGCCGCCATCGG
>PWLT01000004.1 GCA_003558415.1 Hyphomicrobiales bacterium | reverse complement strand
TGATACCACAGGCCATTTTGCATTTTACGTCAACACCACGTCAACACACAAACAGAAAAATCGCATTCGCGTGCACTCGCACGCATCGGCGTGCATTGGCCCGCATTCGCGGGAGCGCAGGACGCCGAAAATGCGATCCAGCCCGCCTGCTGCGCCTTACCTTATTTGATAAGAGGCGTATCAGCGATGGCTCAGCTGCATAGCGTTTTACCGTTAAAGATAAAGTCTCTTGAGAGTGGCGCATACTTGGCCTATATTTACCGAAAAGGGTAAGGCTGCGACGATGCCCGATGATGCTGAGAACAAGCTCCTTGCCGATGCTGGCCGCCGGATCCGTGAGACCCGTGCCGGGCAGAAATTGAGCTTGGAGCAGCTGGCGCGCTTGACCGGTATCAGCGCCCCGGCGCTTTCCCTGATCGAAACGGGCAAACGCGATCCGCGGCTGACCACGCTGAAACGGATCTCTGACGCTCTGCGCGTACCCCTCACCGCGTTGATCGCCGACGGAGGCAGCGCACCCCCACGCAGTTCCACGTTGCCCTCCGAGGGATATGACCTTGGAGACTATCAGTGACGGCGTCTGTTCCCGTCTGGTTTGATGGCCTCGCAGTAGGGCAGGTCGACGTCACCGCTGATGGGTCTCTCTCTTTCCGATATGCAGATCGCTGGCTGCAGACGGCCGGGGCATTCCCCCTGTCTGTCACGATGCCCCTTCGGTCCGAACCCTATCCCTCTGACGTCATCTCGCCTTGGCTGGCGAACCTCTTGCCAGAGGAAGACCAGCTCAAGGTTCTGACCAGGTCTCTGGGCCTCGACCAAGCGGACGTCCTCGCGGTGCTGGCAGAGATCGGGGGCGATACCGCTGGTGCTCTTTCCTTCGGTGCGGCAACGGATCGTGCGCTGTGGGCCTACAAGCCGCTGACCACCTTCTACGACAGCGCGGATCCGCGTCTGGCGCTCGAGCGCCACTTCGAGGATCTCGGTCGCCGACCGTTTCTGGTTGGCGAGGAGGGCGTGCGTCAGTCGCTGGCGGGCGGCCAGAAGAAGTCCGCGTTGGCGGTGCTGGACGAGACGGGCGCGCCCGTGCTGCGCCTCCCGCAGGAGGGTGACTTCCTCGCCATCCCCCTCAACGGGGCGCCGTCCACCTTGATTGTGAAGCCCGACAACCCGAACCTGCCCGGCATTACCGAGAACGAGGTCTGGTGTCTGCGGATGGCGCAGGCTGTCGGGATCGACGCCGCGCAAGCAACCATCCTTCAGTCGTCAAACCGGACGGCCATTGCTGTGCTTCGCTATGATCGCAGGGTCGGGCGTAGCGGTCAGCTTCTGCGCCTGCACCAAGAGGATTTTGCACAGGCCAATGGTCTGCCGCCCGGCCGGAAATACGAGCGCGGCACGCTGCCCGGGCTCGACCTCAAAACTCTCCTCGAGACGGGACGCCATGTCAGCGCAAGCGATGCGCTGGCGCTGCTGGACCAGGTCATCTTCAACCTTCTTGTCGCGAACACCGACGCGCATGCGAAGAACTATTCCCTGATCCTCCCGGTGGGTGCCGCGCCGCGCCTGGCGCCGCTTTATGACGTCTCGACGGTGCTGTCATGGCCCCATGTCGTGAAGACCTATGCCCAATCCATCGACGGCAAGAAGCGCAATCCGGACATGGTTGCCGGACGACACTGGGAAGCCATCGCCCGAGACGTCGGCTATCGCCCCACCGATGTGAAGAACCGCATGCAGCAGATCGTCGATGCACTGGTGGCCAACCGGGAGAAGATCACGGCCGAGGTGAGCGCGCTTCCCGGTGCCACGATAGGCTACGTTGCACAGACGGCCGAGGCGATCGAGACCAACGCCCGGAGGATGGCGGGGAGGTCGTAGATGGCGGCGAGGGCAACACACAAATGGGCATTCAAGCCGGGCATGCGCGCAGGTGCCTATAGCTGGAAATCCTCGACCAAGGCGATCGAGGATGACGGTGTCGATTATCTCGTACCGATCGCGCATTGCTTCGGTCAGATTGCCGCCCTCCCCGCCCTGATGAACCTGCATGCCGACCGGGACCTCGATATGATTGAGGCCGCCTGGGCCGATCATGAGCGCTTCATTCACGTCCCAGCAGGGACGCTGACGCTCTCCTGCCTGCTCGAGGCAGGCCGCTATGACGAATTGCTGGCGCTGCTTGCCCGGAAAAAGACCCATCTCTGGGACACTCATGATTGCCCCGATGGCTATTCATCCGCACCCGGCGCCGTCCCCACCCAACAAGGATGGCCTGCGCTGCAAGATCAAACCGGCCGCGCAAGCACGCCGCAGCGAAAGCCTGCAACCGCCCTTTCCAAAGCCGATGACAGCATCGAGGTGTTCGACCACAACAGACGCTCGGCCCACAGTGCGCAAGCCCCCCCTGGCGGGCGTTCGAGCCGGCCTCGTTTGTATGTGATGCAGGCTGCGCGAGCCCTTGTGCCACTTCTGAAATGCGCCTATTGATCGTTTAACGACGATAAACGAAGTGGCGTCCATGCTCTCGGGCACAACTCTTGCGAAAAATGCGAGTGACGAACAGATTGCGGCACTGGCCAAGGCGCTGGCGCATCCTGCGCGGCTGAAGATCCTTGCGCTGCTCGCGCGGACGCCGGGCTGCATCGGTGGTGATATCGTGCAGGCAGTGGGGCTGGCGCAATCGACCGTGTCCGAACATTTGCGCATTCTGAAGGCCGCGGGTGTGATCGAGGGGCAGATCGACCCGCCCCGCGTTTGCTATGCGCTTGCCCCCGGTGCGCTGGCCCCGCTGGCAGCGCTGATCGGCGCGCTTGAGGTGGCATCCAGCGACCCCGCCTGCTGCGTCATCCCTGACAACACCTGAAGGCCGGCGCATGTCCACATTCGAACGCTATCTCTCTGTCTGGGTCGGGCTGAGCATCCTCGCCGGGCTGGCGCTCGGCGCGCTGTTTCCCGACCTGTTCGAAACCCTCGCCGGCTGGGAGGTCGGGCAGATCAATCTGGTAATCGCCCTGCTGATCTGGGTGATGATCTACCCGATGATGGTGGCGGTGAACTTCGCCGCCCTGGCGCGGGTGCATGAACGCCCCAAGGGGTTGATCATCACGCTGGCGGTGAACTGGGCGATCAAGCCCTTCACCATGGCGGTGCTGGGGATCATCTTTTTCGAGTTCGTCTTTGCGCCCTTCATCGAACCCGAAACTGCGGGCGAATATATCGCCGGGCTGATCCTGCTGGGGGCTGCGCCCTGCACGGCGATGGTGTTCGTCTGGTCGCAGCTGACCAAGGGCGATCCCAACTACACGCTGGCGCAGGTGTCGGTGAACAACGTGGTGATGGTGGTGCTCTATGCGCCGCTGGTGGCGCTGCTGCTGGGGCTGACCGAAGTGACCGTGCCGTGGGACACACTGCTTCTGTCGGTGGTTCTGTTCGTGGTGGTGCCGCTGGTGGCCGGGGTTCTGACACGGCTGATCTTGACCCGCCGCGCGCCCGATGCGGCGCGGGCCGAGGGCGCGGTCACGGCCTTCACGTCGCGGCTCAAGCCCTTCTCGGTTCTGGGGCTGCTGGGCACGGTGGTTCTGCTGTTCGGGTTTCAGGGCGATGCGATCATCGAGCGCCCGCTGCTGATCGCCATGATCGCCGTGCCGATCCTGATCCAGTCCTATGGCATTTTCGCACTGGCGTATGCCGCGGCCTGGCGCTGGGGCGTGCCGCACAAGGTCGCCGCGCCATGCGCGCTGATCGGCACGTCGAACCATTTCGAACTGGCCGTGGCGGTGGCGATCGGGCTTTTCGGGCTCGGCTCGGTGGCGGCGCTCGTTACTGTGGTCGGTGTGCTGGTCGAGGTGCCGGTGATGCTGTCGCTGGTCTGGTTCGCGAACCGAACGCGCCATCGATTCCCGACCGAGGAAACCCCGATCCGAGCCCCCCGCAGGAAGGAACAAAGCTGATGTTTCGTACTGCGCTCATCGCCCTTGACTATTCCGCGGCGCAGGGTCCGCTGCTCGATTGCCTGCCTGATCTGCGTGACATGGGTGTTGCGCGCGTGATCCTGACCCATGTCGTGAAGACCGGCTATGGCCAGGGAGCGGAATTCGGCAACCGAGATCCCCTTGAGGCATGGCTGTCGGACCGCGCTGCGCCTCTGCGTGAGGCCGGCCTTGAAGTCGATGTCGAGATCCGCGCCGCCGGAGAGGTGGCGAAGGACATACTTTCCGCCGCGGGCGAACATGGCGCCAATCTGATTGTGGTTGGCTCACGCGGGCAGAACATGCTGCGCGGCTTGTTCCTCGGTTCGGTCGCGCGCGAGGTCATCCACTTGACCACCTTGCCGGTTCGACTGGAGTGGATCGAGGTCAATGACGCGGTTGGCTGCGAGCGCACCTGCCACGCCGGCTTGCAACGGGTGATTCTGGCGACCGATTTCTCGCCGCAGGCCCAGGCTGCGGAGGCCGCGGCGGCCATGCTGGCCCCACATGCGGGTGTCTTTGACTTGCTCCATGTCGTCACCCCGGACGAACAGCGGCGCTACGCGCGCTGGCGGGTGATGGCGCGCGCAGCCCTCGACAACATCGCCCATGAGATCGCCGCCGCCGGGGGCAAGGCCGAGGCGCATCTCGCCGAGGGCAAACCCTCGGAGGCCATTGCCCGACTGGCCGCGGAGCGCAACGCGGATCTGATCGTTGTCGGCAAGCACGGACAAAACTGGGTGGAAAGCATGGTGATCGGCTCGACCGCGGCAAATCTGTGCGAAATCGCCCGTCGTCCGGTGCTCTTGGTGCCCCTGCGCAACGACGACGAAGGCTGACACCATACGCGTTCTGTTTCTTTGTGTCGCCAATTCCGCCCGCAGCCAGATGGCCGAGGGGCTGGCGCGCGCCTTCCTGCTCGCCGATGTCGAGGAGGCGAGTGCGGGCTTCGCCCCGACTTGTCTGCATCCGCTGGCTGCTAGGGTGACGGCCCGGGCGGGCATCGATATGTCGGCCCATCACGCGAAGCCGATCGATGCAGTCGCGCTCGAAAGCGCCGATCTGATAGTGACGCTATGCGCCGAAGTGATCTGTTCCTTCGTTCCCGGCGCCGTGCAGCGCCAGCACTGGCCGCTCCCCGACCCGGCAGCAGCTGGTAATATCGACGCGTTCCGCGCCGCGCGCGACATGATCAGGTCGCGGATCGAGGGGCTGGCAAAGGAAGAGTTGCACTGAACACGAATTCGTCGACCATGCCGGCATGATTTGTTCGGCTTGCCCACCTCGAATGGCGTCGACCTTATGGAATTGCGCGACACTCGGGGTATTGTCGCGACGGGTAACACGGTGTCACGGGTCGCCATGCCTACCGTCAAGGCGCAAGCGTCGCTTCCCGTGTTGGAAGATGGAGAGAGATTTGGAAACGCCCTGGCTGGTATCCCGACGCGGTATCCTGGCCGCCTTTACGGGGCTCGCGGCGATTTCCGCAGCTTCCGGCGCTAAGGCTCGCGCCGCTCTACGATTCGGCCTGACCCCTGTCTTCCTTGACAACGACTGGCAGCTTCTGGAGCGACTGAGCGCACATATCGAGGAATCGACCGGTCTGGGCATCGAGTATGTCCAGCGCCGAACCTACAAGGAAGTCGTCGCGCTTCTGCTCCTGGGCGAGATCGACGCGGCCTGGCTGTGCGGCTATCCGCTGCTTCAGTATCCGAACCGGCTGGAGGCTGTCGCGATCCCGCTGTGGCAGGGCCGGCCGCTCTACCGTTCCTATCTGATCACGGCGGATGATCGCACGGTCGAGGATTTCGCGGCGCTGCGCGGCGACGTACATGCCTATTCCGACCCCGACTCGAATTCCGGCCATCTGGTGACGGTTGCAAGGCTGCTCGAACTCGGCGAGCGCCCCGAACAGTTTTTCGCCCGCACCTTCTTCACCTTCGGGCATCGCAATGTCGTGCGGGCCGTCGCGCGCAGGCTGGCCCGGTCCGGCAGCGTTGACGGTTATGTCTACGATGCACTGGCGGCGACCGAGCCGGAGCTTCTGGCGCGCACAAGAGTTGTCTGGCGCTCCGAGTGGCACGGCTTCCCGCCCGTGGTCGTCGGGTCCGAGGCGCGCGGCACGCGCGCCGAAGCGCTGCTCTTGCGGGCCCTTTTCGACATCACGCAGACCGAGGCGGGGCGGGAGGTCCTGCGCATGTTGCAGTTGGATGGCTTCGTGCCGCCTCAGCCGGACAGTTTTGACAGCATAGCACGCCTGATGCGCCTGGTCTCCGAACGGGGGTGACGATGCGCCTGCCTTTAGCCATGCCGCTTAGCCTGCGCGTGCCCCTGCTCGTGGCCGGGCTGATGGTGCTGATGGGGATCGTTGCTTCACAGCTTGTCCTGTCGGCGCTGAACCGCGCGCAGGTGCGGCAGCTGACCGATCTGGCCGAGATCGAGTTTCGCGCATTGTCCACTTCGCTCGGCCCCTATGTACAGCGCGACGATATCTGGGAGATGTTCGATATTCTGGACCGCGCGACCCTGCGCGAGGGCAGCTTTCGCCCGATCTCGGCAGCCTTGGTCGATGCGCGCGGGCGGGTCATGGTATCCAGCTTGCCCGAGGCCCATCCGATCGGCAGCAATGGGGCCGGGCTGGTAGAAGAGGCCATCCGGCTTGACGATATCCGCTTCGATGCGGCCTCAGAGAGGATTGCCGTGCGAAATACGGTGGTCTGGCAAGGCCGCCCGCTGGGGCAACTCGTGATCGACTTCGACGTGCAGGAATTCGCCGCCGAGCGCCGGCGGGCGCTTTTTTCGCTGCTTCTGGGCAATGCCGCGGCGATCCTGATCCTGTCGGTTGCCGGCTATGCGCTGATGCGACGGGTGCTGGCGCCGGTGCGGCGCCTGACGCGCGAGATGGAGCAGCCGGGCGGCACGCCGCAGCCCATCGCCGAGGCGCTGATCCCGGCGCGGGATGCCGAACTGGCGCAGCTTTACCACAACTACAACGGGCTGATCCTTGCCGTGCAGGCGCGTACTGCAACCGAGCGCCGGCTGGCCGAGCGCGAGCGCTATGTCAGTCTTGGTCGACTGGCCGGCGGTTTGGCGCATGAGATCAACAACCCGCTGGGGGGGCTGCTCAACACGGTCGACACGATCCGCACCTATCCCGACCGCCCCGATGTGGTGCGCGACAGCGCCGAACTGCTGGAGCGCGGACTCAAGCACCTGCGGGATGTCTCGCGCACCACACTCGACATGCATCGCAATGATGATGGGGCCAGTCCAGAAAAGGTGCAGCTGGCCCTGCAGGATTTCGACGATCTTCACTTGCTGATCCGCCCCGAGATCGAGCGCAAGGCACAAATCCTCGACTGGCGGATCGAGGCTGACGGTTCATGCTGCAAGGGCCTTCCCGCTGGTTCGGTCAGGCAGATCGCGCTGAACCTGCTGTTGAATGCGGCGGCGGTGACAGGGCCGGGTGGCAAGCTTGGCCTGCGGGTCAAACCCGACGGCGACAGTCTCTGCCTGTGCGTATGGGATGCGGGCCCGGGCTTTTCAGACAGTGTCAAGCCAAGGCTGCTGTCGGATGAGCCCGTCGAGCCGGGCGGTGGCCTTGGCCTGCGGGTGGTGCGCGATCTGGTCAAATCTCTTGGCGGCACCATTGATCTGGGGCGCTCGGTGCACGGGCAAAACGAGGTGCGGGTGCGCCTGCCATTGCGGGGGCGGCATGTTTGAGGGCCGCCATATCGCGCTGGTCGAGGATGACGAGATTATGGGCGGGTCGATCTTTCAGCGGCTGGAGTTGGAAGGCGCGCGTGTGGTTTGGCTGAAAACCCTGCACCGGGCGCTTGGCGCCCTGCGCACTCCGCGCCAGCCTTTCGATGCCGTTGTCTGCGACATTCGCCTGCCCGACGGGTCGGGCGAAGAGTTGTTCAATCGGTTGTGCGAGCATGGCACACCGCCGCCGTTTCTGTTCATGACCGGCCAGGGGGCGGCCGATCAGGCGGTGCGGCTGCTGCGTTCGGGGGCGGCAGACTATGTGACCAAACCTTTCGACATGGGCCGGTTTCTCGAACGGCTGGCACTCGTCGTCGTGCCGCGCGATATCGCCGCCGAGGGGCCGTGGTTCGGAATATCGCCTGCCGCGCGGGCGCTCGACAGTGACCTGAGCCGGCTTGTCGAGCGCGCCGAGCCGGTCATGGTCCTAGGCGAGAGCGGCACTGGAAAGCGCCTGGTGGCGAGACGCCTGCACGCCCTGTCGGACCGCAGAAACGCGCCCTTCGTGTCGGTCGATCTGACGCGGCTTACGCCGGAAGCGATGCTGCCCGCGGTTCTGGACCCCGAGAAGGGCGCACTGGCGCGTGCGGGCGAGGGCTGCTTGCTGATCGAGCGTATCAGCGAGGCATCGCCGGCGCTGCAGGCAAGGCTCTTGCAGACCCTCTGGGCGGGCGGCGACACTGCCGGGGCGCGACTGATCGCGACCGATGGGCCAGATCTTTCGCCTGAAAGTCTGCGCCCCGATCTTTATTTTCATCTGTCTGTTCTGACGCTCAACATTTCTCCCCTGCGCAACCGGCCCGAGGATACCTTGTGGCTGATGTCGAGGCAGTTCGAGGGCATGAACGCGCGGCGGGGAACGCCCTTGAGGGGCATCTCGCCGCAGGCCGAACAGGCGGCGCGCCTGCATGATTGGCCGGGCAACGGGCGCGAATTACGAGCGCGGCTGACGCGCGCCATGGCGATGGTTCAGGGGAAAACGATCCTGCCCGCCGATCTGTTTCCCGAGGGCGTGCCCGGTGTTGCCGAAGAACCGGGCGATGATTTCCAGGCACTGGGCGAAGTACGCGACGCGGCCGAGCGCGCCCATATCCAGAGCGCGCTGACGCGCGCCGATGGCTCGCTGACCGAAGCCGCCAAGCTCTTGCAGATCGGCCGTTCGACGCTGTGGGAAAAGATGCAGAAACTAGGCATCGAGGGCCGCAGCTAGCTCCGCTGCGCAGCGTCCGGGATTCCGGACAGCAGCCGGACCAAGCTGTCCGGAATCTCGGACAGCGTGTTTTCTCATTTAAAAACATAAAGTTGATGGCGTGCTTTTGGCGCGGAATCACCGTTTTATGCAACATGCAGCCTGCTATCCTTGGTCCTGGAGGACAACCGAGCGAGCCGCGCCACGCATGATCTGCCAAGGCGCGCAGCTAGGGAGGTGATTTGGGCAAGGTCGTTGCGAGCGACGCAGCAAAGGGCTCCGCGGGCGGCGACGTCCGGCTGGTCGAGGGTGCGTGCCTGAGCGCGATGCGTCCGGGGATGCCCTGCTCTGCCTGCCGGCAAAGCTGCCCCGAGGGCGCAATCCGCATCGCCGAGCGCATGGTGCAGATCGACCCCGCCGCCTGCAGCGGCTGCGGGCGTTGCGCGAGCATCTGCCCAACCGGGGCGATAGCCACGCCCGGGTCCGGCATGGCCAGCCTTTATGAATGCGCGCGCACGCGTCGTGCCGAAGCGGGTGCCCGCGTCGTGACCTGCCTGGGCGGGCTCACGCCGGAGGCGCTGCGCGGCGGGCTGGCAAAGGGCGATGTCACGTTGATCGACCGCGGCTGGTGCGCCGCCTGTCCCGTCTCGATGGGGCGGGCCGAACCCTGGCTCGCGGCGCTCAACGAGGTCAATGCAGAAGCCGCAATTCTCGGGCTTGCCTCCCGAGTCCGTGTCCGCCGCGAACCGAAAGCGCGCTGGCGGGCACGGCTGGCGCCGCGCGGTCGCAGCGCCGATCCGGCGCGGCGGGCGCTGTTTGCGCGCATTGCGCAGGCGGGGCAGCGGGATGAGGGGAACGGCGACCCGCTGGCCGGCCTGCCGGGCAGGGGTTCGGCGTCAAGGCGCCGCAAGCGGGCAAAGCAACTGGCCGATCTGGTCGGAAACAACCCGCTGCCGGCGGCGCTGTTCCCTGCGCTCGTCTTGCGCGCGCCCACCCGCGACCTGCAGGCGCTTTCGCGCCTTTGCCCGACCGGCGCGCTGCGGCTGCGCGAGTCCGACACGCAAGCCTCGCTCATCTTTGACGCCATCATCTGCATCGCCTGCGGCGACTGCACCCGCAGCGGCGCGCTGGGGCTGCTGTCGGCGGGCGAAGGGGCCTATGCAGGCCCTGTTCAGCTTGACACGCAGCCGCGCGCCACCTGCCCGCGATGCCGGACGCGCTTTTCACCTCGCGAGGACCAGCGCCACTGCGATGGCTGCGTCCGCGACACCGATCTTGCCGCACTGGCCCATGGCCTGATGCGGCGCTGACACCAGCCGATGACCACCGCAAGGGGGAGGAAAGACCAGATGGACGAGATCAACACCAATGTCAGCCGGCGGCGGTTCCTGCAGGCGACCGGCGTTACCGGCGCCGCCGCAACCGTGGCGCTGACCATTCCCGGCACCAACCCCGAGCGCGGAAGCGCCGAGGCCCAGACCAGGCGTCAGCCGAACACGGTGGTGAGCAAGAACATTTGCCACCAGTGCCCGGCGCGCTGCGGCATTGATGTCTACACCACCGACGGGCGGGTGCATGCCATCCACGGCAACCCCGACCATCCCATCGCCAATGGCAAGCTCTGCCCGAAGGGGCCGCTGGGCATCTATATCCTCTATGACCCCGACCGCTGGCGCGGCCCGATGCGGCGCACCAACCCGCAAAAGGGCCGCGATGTCGATCCCGGTTTCGTGCCGATCAGTTGGGACGAGGCGCTGGACATGGTCGCCGACCGGCTGAGGAATCTGCGCGAGGCCGGTGAGAGCCACCGCTTTGCCATGCTTTCGGGCCGTGGCTGGGGCACCACCGATATCGGCATGATGGGTCAGTTCGGCGCGCTCTATGGTACGCCCAACGGCAATATCGGTCACAGTTCGATGTGCTCGGACGGCTCGATGAAGGCGCGGTTCTTCACCGACGGCAACGACAGCTACAACGCCCACGACTACCGCAACTGCAACTATCTCTTGATGTTCGGCTGCGGCTTCCTCGAGGCGTTCCGCCCCTACAACTACAACATGCAGATGTGGGGCTACATGCGCGGCAAGAAGTCGCCCAAGACGCGGGTGACGGCGGTAGATGTGCACATGAACACCACGCTGGCGGCATCTGACCGCGCGTTGCTGATTAAGCCCGGCACCGATGGCGCGCTGGCGCTTGCCATTGCGCATGTGATTCTCACCGAGGGGCTTTGGGA
>PWLT01000115.1 GCA_003558415.1 Hyphomicrobiales bacterium | reverse complement strand
CCCTGCGCCAGTTCGTTGCCCAGATAGAACTTGCGCAGGTATTCACTGTGCATGCGGTAGGGCAGGCGCGTCGCGTCCGCGTTCCAGGCCATGAGGTCGAACATGTCCTCCCAGGCGAATCGCGCCGCAAGGATGATGCACAATCCGGTTCCAGGTGACTAGAGGCTGGGGCCGGTGTCCGTAGGATGCGGGCGGGTCGCGCTCTGGATGTATTCGCGAAACAGGACATGGGCGTATTTCCCGTGCAGGACGGTCGGGTGATCCTGAACGAAACCGGACACCTCGGTGACGGTGCGGCGATTGCGCCGCTCCGGCGCCTGGGTGACGATCAGCGGTTGCGTCTCACCCTGCGAGACGACCGCTTCGAGCCGCGCGCGGCTCACCCCGCGGCTGACCAGGTAACTCACCGCTGCCTGAGCGCGCCGCATTCCCAGCCGGTGATTGTAGGCGGCGCTGCCGACGAGGTCCGTGTGGCCATAGACGCGGAAACGCACCTCGGGGAACTGGCGAATCCAGTGCGCCTGCCGGTCGAGGGTGCGCCGTGCCTCGGCGTCCAGCTGGGCGCTGTCGAAGGCGAAATTGATGGTCGTCGGCACTTCCTTGGCGAAACGCTCGCCCAGATCCATCACATAGCGTTTCTGCCCGGAATGGATCATGGTGTTGTTCATCGTGGCGTTGCCGAAGGTGCCCGAGTCGACATGGGCGCCCGATTCGACGTCCAATGCTCCCGGCTGGCAGGCCGCGAGTGCAAGTGCGCCCGCTCCGATCACGAGAATGCGTCTCACGCTGCGCCCTCCGCTCAATCCATTACATATCCGTAGGAGCCGCCGAAATCCTGCCGAGCGATCTCGCCCGCGGCACCGCCGCCCGAGGACTGGCCGAGCAGGAAGAACTCGCGCTCCGTGGGCAGGCGCACGCGATCCGTCGGCAGGGCGAGCGCCTCGCCGCGGGTCGGCGTGACCAGATGCGGCGTGACGATGATCACCAGTTCGGTCTGTTCGCGGTTGTATTGCGACGAGCGGAACAGCGCGCCCAGTATGGGGATGTCGCCCAGCCATGGCACCTGATTGGCCATGTTGCGAAAATCGTCCTGCAAGAGCCCGGCGATGGCGAAGCTCTCGCCGTCGCGCATCTCGACGGTGGTCGAGGTTTCGCGGCGGCGGAAGGCCAGCGCGCCGGTCTCCGATTCGACCTGCGTGTCGATGCCGCTGACGGCGGCGTTGATCGCGAGGTTGATCACATCGCCATCGACGACCCAGGGGGTGAAGTTCAGCTCAACCCCGAAGGGCTTGTATTCGACCGTCGTGCCGCCATCCTCGTCTCGGATGGGCACCGGGTATTCGCCCCCGGCAAGGAAGTTTGCCTCCTGGCCCGACAACGCGGTGAGATTCGGCTCCGCCAGTGTGCGGACCAGACCGCGGCTTTCCAGAGCCTCGAGCATCGCGGAAAACTGTAGCCCGCCAGCGGAAAAGCCCATGCCGAGATTGCCCTGCGATCCGGTAAGCGGCCGCCCCGAGCCCCCATCGACCGAGAAGTTGCCCGAACTCGCACTGAGGCCGAGCCGTGCGCCCAGCCCCTTGCTGACCGAGCGCTGCATCTCGGCGAAGCGGACCTTGAGCATGACCTGCTGGGTGCCGCCCACAGACATCAGGTTCGACACCCGATCCGGTGCGTAGCGGTTGGCGAGGTCGAGCGCGCGGTCGAGCTTGGCCGAACTCGACACCACGCCTGACAGGACGATCCCGTCATTGGCGGTGCGCACTTCGATATTCTCGCCCGGCAGAATCTGCTCGAGGCGCTCCTTGAACTCCGCCACGTCGGGGGTGACATGGACATCCACGTTCGCAATCAACTCGCCCTCGGGCGACAGGATGGTCAGCGTCGTGCGCCCCGGCGTCTTGCCCAGAACATAGATCGAAGTTGCGGATAGGGTGGAGATATCGGCGATGTTGGGATTGGCGATGGAAAGCTCCGCGAAGGGCTGATCGCTTTCCACGACCACGGCGCGGTTCATCGGAACATTGAGGGTAGAGGCCACCATCCCGTTCATCACGCGCAGCCCTTCCGCCAGCGCCGCCGAGGCGGGAAGAATGCCGAGCATCAGGCTCAAGGTGCCCGCCCGCAGTATACTCTTGAATGTCATGTGACCTGCCTCTGCGTCACGAAATGGAAAGGGTCTTTTTCGCCCATTTGATCGGCATCATGCGCGTAAACGGGATTCATTGCAAGAATCAGCGTGTTGCGCCCGCAAGTTTATGTGGACAAGTGGCAACACCGGGCATCTGTTGCGCGAGGAAGCGGGCGCGGGCACCAGATACTGTGTCCGCGCCCGCGCCACTCAAGCTGTCGGATCAGTCGGTGCAGGGCACCGGGATCTCCACGACCTCGCCGCCGCGGCGGGTGCGGATCGTGCAGCGCTCCGGTTCGGGGGCGGCTTCGACCGGTTCCTCGACCTGGATGCCCAGCAGGCTGCGCTGGTTCATCTCGGCCACCTCTGCGGCGGCGCCCTCGTCGCTCACGCCGACCAGCGCCAGTGACAGCCGCCCCGTCGATTGCGCCTGCGCCAGTGCCGCGACCTGCTGTGGCGTGGCCTCGACTGTGACGTTGCGCGCGATCGCGGTGCGCGCTTCGCGGTCCTGATCGGCGCTCTGATCGACGGCAATCAGCCGCATCTGCGACTCGATCAACCGCGTGATCTCTTCGCCGCCGCTGCGCCCGGTCCAGTAGATATCCACCCGGTCGGTGGGGCGCAGGAACCCGGCGACGCCGGTGGTCACGTTGACCTGGATGGTCAAGGCGCGCAT
>PWLT01000437.1 GCA_003558415.1 Hyphomicrobiales bacterium | reverse complement strand
TGATAGGCGACGGGACGGGCGATCCGGACTGGATCGCGCTCGACCTTCTCAGCCAGGCCGAGCACGACGAGAGTGCGCAGGCAATCCTGATCACTACCTCCGAGACCGAGGCGCAAGCGGTGACGGCCGCGGTGGAGCGACAGCTGACCGCGCTCGCGCGTCGCGCCATCGCGGGCGAAAGCTGGCAGAGACATGGTGCCGTGATCGTCGCGCGCGATCTTGACGAGGCCGCCGCACTGAGTGACCGCATCGCGCCGGAGCATCTGGAGCTTTGCACCGACGATCCCGAGGCGGTGCTGGCAAAGATCCGACATGCCGGTGCGGTCTTTC
This sequence comes from Hyphomicrobiales bacterium, assembly GCA_003558415.1. Taxonomy (GTDB): domain Bacteria; phylum Pseudomonadota; class Alphaproteobacteria; order Rhodobacterales; family Rhodobacteraceae; genus Alkalilacustris. The sequence continues at coordinate 2,482 of PWLT01000437.1, read as the reverse complement.
TGGGCCACTGGACGCCCGAGGCGATCGGCGACTACGTCGGCGGGCCGAACCATGTGCTGCCGACGGCGCGCTCGGCGCGGTTCTCCTCAGGGCTCTCGGTGCTCGATTTCATGAAGCGCACCACCATCGCGCGGATGGCCCCCGAAAGCCTGCGCGCCATCGGCCCCGCCGCCGAGCGGCTCGCACGGGCCGAAAGCCTGGAGGCGCACGGTCTGTCGGTGCGCGCGCGGCTCGACCGTCTCAACGAGGGTACGAAATGAGCGATCAGGGCGAAGCGGATACGCGCGCGCGCATCTGCCATATCGAGATCGACGACTCGAATCTGCCGCCACCCACGCCGGAGATCGAGCAGGAGCGCCGCGTGGCAGTCTTCGACCTTCTGGAGGACAACTCCTTCGCGCTGCCCGCGCGCGAGGGGCGCCCGCCGCCCGAGGGGCCGTTCCGGCTGGAGCTGGCGATCCGCGAGCGGCGGCTGGTAATCGAGGTGGCCGACGAGGGCGCCGAACCGGTTACCGCATTTCACCTCTCGCTCGGGCCGTTCCGCCAGGTCGTCAAGGACTACTACCAGATCTGCGGCAGCTATTTCGACGCGGTCAAGCGCCTGCCCCCCAGCCAGATCGAGACCATCGACATGGCCCGGCGCGGCATCCATGACGAGGGCGCGCGCATTCTCATCGAGCGGCTCGACGGCAAGGCCGAGCTTGACCGTGACACCGCCCGGCGGCTCTTCACGTTGATCTGCGTGCTGCATTTCGGGGGCTGAGCAGTGGCCGAGGACTTTCCCACATCGGTGCTGTTCTGCTGCGACCATAATTCGGTGCGCTCGCCCATCGCCGAGGGGCTGATGAAGAAATATTATGGCCAGCGCGCCTATGTGCAGTCAGCCGGGGTGCGCAACGACCGCGAGATCGACGGCTTCGCCATCGCGGTGAGCGAGGAGATCGGTGTCGAACTCTCGCGCCACCGCTCACGCAGCTTCGACGAGATGGAACAATGGGGCGACGACCTGTCAGGCTTCGACCTGATCGTCGCGCTGACCCCGGCCAGCCAGCGCCGCGCGCTGGAGTTGACGCGCTACTCCCATATCGAGGTCGAGTACTGGCCGATCATGGACCCGACCGGAATCGCCGAGGGGCGCGAGGGCCAACTCGCCGCCTTCCGCCAGGCGCGGGACCAGATCCGCAAGCACATGACCGCGCGTTTCGGCCCGTCGCTGGAGGAGGACGAAGCGCGCGGCGCGTGACGATGCCTGCGCGCGCCGCTCAGGCCAGCGCATCCATCTGCTGGGCAAGGCGTACGTCAAGGGCCGAGAGCCCCCCCGCGCCATGCGTGGTCAGCGTCACCTCGACGCTGCGATAGGTGTTCGACCATTCCGGGTGATGATTGAGCTTCTCGGCCCACATGGCCACGCGGGTCATCCAGCCGAAGGCTTCGTTGAAATCGGTGAAGGTGAAGGTCTTGGTGATGGCGTCGCGCCGCTCGACCATCTCCCAGCCGGCTTCGAGCAATGGCGGGAGAGCCGCCTTGCGATCGGTCGCGGTCAGTCGTTCGGTCATCCGTGATCCCCCTTTGATCCAAAATGTGCCGGCGATCGCCCCACCGGTTGCCGGGTCCGGGCGACCAAGCTAGCAGCACCACAATCATGCGTCACCCGTCATCGGGGTCGCCCTGCGGCCTGCGGAACGGCCCGTATTCGGTGAGCCCCTCGATTTCCTCGCCGATGGCCGCGCGCTCGGCCTCCAGATAGCGCGCCACCGCGTCGCGAAAGCCCCCATCCGCAAACCAGTGCAGCGAATGCACGCGGTTGGGAAGGTAGCCGCGCGCCAGCTTGTGCTCGCCCTGCGCCCCTGCCTCGACGCGCGCCAGGCGATGCGCGAGCGCGAAATCGATGGCCTGATAGTAGCACAGTTCGAAATGCAGGCAGGGGTGATGTTCGGTGCAGCCCCAGTACCTGCCAAAGAGCGTGTCGCGGCCGATGAAGTTGAGCGCCGCCGCCACCGGGCGGCCATCGCGTTCGGCCAGCACCAGCAGCACATTCTCGCGCATCGCGTCATGCACATGATCGAAGAAGGCGCGCGTCAGATAGGGGCTGCCCCATTTGCGCGCCCCGGTATCCTGATAGAAGGTCCAGAAGGCGTCCCAATGGGCGGGGCGGATATCGGCGCCGCTCAGCGCATGGATGCTGCCGCCAAAGCCCTGCGCCACGCGCCGCTCGCGGCGGATAGTCTTGCGCTTGCGCGACGAGAGCGCGGCGAGAAAACCCTCGAAACTCTCGTAGTCGCGGTTTTCCCAATGGAACTGTTCGGTGACCCGGTGCAGGAAACCCGCCTGCGTACCGGCCTCGATCTCGGCCTCGGTGCAGAAGGTGACATGCGCCGAGGACAAGCCGTTTTCCCCGGCAAGCTGCGACATCGCGCCCAGAAGTGCCGCACGGCCGGACTCTTCCCATCCCGCCCGCGTCAGCAGGCGCCGACCGGTGGCC
>PWLT01000348.1 GCA_003558415.1 Hyphomicrobiales bacterium | reverse complement strand
CGCCCGAGCCCGCGACATAGGCGATTTCAGCGTCCGCACCCGCTGCATTGTCGCCGTCAAGATCAGTATAGTCGAGGCTCAGGCTGAAGGCGATGCCTTCCTCGACTCCCGCGATCGAGAAGGTCCGCTCGGCATCGTTTTCGTCGAGGGTCTGCGAGGCCGCGCCGAGGTCGCCGTCACCGGCCGCGTAATCGCCATCGTCGGTATCGATAACCGCCGCATCGGTGGTAAAGTCCTGCGTGCTCACGGCGATGGCGCTGCTGCTCACCGTGCCGTCGGCGGCCCGGTCGAGCGAGGAGAGCACGTTCACCGGATCGGTGGCGTTTCCGTCGATCAGGTTGAGCCCGTTGAACTGCGCCGAGGACACCACCGTCGAGATCTGCTCGCGCAGCTGCTCGATATCGGTCTGGATCTTGGCGCGGTCGACATTCTCCTCCTGCGCGGCGACGATCTTGCCCTTCATCTCGGTCAGCAGGTCGGTCACCGTCTCGGAGGCCTGCCGCGCCACGGCGACGGTGGATTCGCCCAGCGACAGGCTCTCCTTGATGCCCTTGAAACCCTCGACATCGGATTCCATCACCTTCGAGATCGCCCATACGGCGGCGTTGTCACGCGCCGAGCCGACCTTCTTGCCGGTGGCGATCTCGTTCTGGGTGGTTTCGAGATCGGAATTGACGCCCTTGAGCGTCTGCAGCGCCACCATCGCGCCGTTATTCGTCAGAATGCTTGCCATTTGTCATATCCCTCAGGCCGAAAAGCGCCTTATGCGCCGGGTTTCGCGATTGCCACCGCGGGACAGCCCCGGGTGGCCCTGATCGGCATTCTGACCGTACGGCGAACGGTCCGCGAACCGGCGCCACGCCATTCCCTCTTGGAATGCACGGATATTCATGCGCCCTAGTTTCTAAGAGATTCTTAAGCCCCGCGAAGCGGTTGCGGCGCATTTGACGCAACCCTGCACGATCACGCGCCAAACCTTGTCACCAACGCGAAAAAGCGGGCCGCCGGGCGGCCCGCTCTAGAAAAAATCCGGTCTGTCTGCTGCGCGTGGTCGCTCGCGGCGCGGCTCAGCGCCCTGTCAGGCGCCCAGCGCCTTCACCCGCGAGGACAGGCGCGACATCTTGCGCGCCGCGGTGTTCTTGTGCAGCACACCCTTGGTGACCCCGCGCATCAGCTCGGGCTGCGCGCGGCGCAGCGCCTCGGCGGCGTTGGACTGATCGCCGCTGGAGATTGCCTCCTCGACCTTGCGCAGATAGGTGCGGATGCGCGAGCGTCGGGCCTTGTTGACCGCGTAGCGGCGCTCGTTCTGGCGGGCGCGCTTCTTGGATTGGGGCGTATTTGCCATGTAACGTCTTCCGATTTCTCGTAAGCTGGAATCCTGAAGTCGCGCTTTTAGGGGCGAGTCGCGGGCAAGTCAACGGCTGTGCCCGCGATTGCGGCGCGCGGCATGTTCACTTGTCGCGGAACTGGGCCTCGCGCTTTTCGACGAAGGCGGCCATGCCCTCCTTCTGGTCCTCGGTGGCGAACATGGCGTGGAACATGCGCCGCTCGAACAAGAGCCCCTCGCGCAGCGTCGTCTCGTAGGAGCGGTTGACCGATTCCTTGACCGCCACCACCGTGACCGCCGATTTCTCGGCGATCCTGTGGGCGGCCTCCATCGCCGTTTCCATCAGCTTCTTGGCGGGCACGACCCGGCTGACAAGGCCCGAGCGCTCGGCCTCCTCGGCATCCATGAAGCGCCCGGTGAGGTGCATGTCCATCGCCTTGGACTTGCCCACGAAGCGCGTCAGCCGCTGGGTGCCGCCGATACCCGCGACCACGCCGAGATTGATCTCGGGCTGGCCGAATTTCGCCGTATCCGAGGCGATGATGAAATCGCACATCATGGCCAGTTCGCAGCCACCGCCCAGCGCATAGCCCGACACCGCCGCGATGATCGGCTTGCGCACGCTCTGCAGCGCTTCGGTCTCGGGGGTGAACAGATCGCCCATGAAGGCGTCGACGAAGCTTTTCTCCGACATCTCCTTGATGTCCGCGCCGGCGGCGAAGGCCTTTTCGGACCCGGTGATGACGATGCAGCGCACCTTTTCGTTCGCATCCGCCGATTTCAGCGCGCTTGCGAGTTCGCTCAGCAGCGCGCCGTTGAGCGCGTTCATCGCATCGGGCCGGTTGAGCTTGATCAGCGCGACATGATCGGAGACTTCCACGATCAGCGTCTCATAGGCCATCGGTTGGCACCTCGTGTTGCACAGTGGCGCGAGTCCATAGCAGCCTCATGCAATGGTTCAAGTCATCTTTGGCAGCGCGGGCAATGGAAGGTCGAGCGGCCCGACTGCACCATGCGCCGGATCACCCCGTCGCAGCCCGGTGTCGGGCAGGGCGCGCCCTCGCGCCCATAGGCGCGAAAGGCGTGCTGGAAATAGCCCAGTTCGCCGCCCGTCTGACGGTAATCGCGCAGCGACGAGCCCCCGGCCGCGATCGCATCGCCCAGGACATCGCGGATCGCCGGCACCAGTCGCGCCAGCCGCGCCGCGGAAACCCGCCCGGCCGCGCGACGCGGCGAGATGCCCGCGCGGTGCAGCGCCTCGCAGACATAGATGTTGCCCAGACCGGCAATCACGCGCTGATCCATCAGCGCCGCCTTCATCGGCATCCGCCGCCCGCGCAGCCGGGCGATCAGATAGGCCTCGGAGAATCCGTTGCCCAGCGGCTCCGGCCCCAGCCCGGCGAGCAGCCGGTGCGCCTGTGCCGCCTCGGTGTCGACCAGATCGATTATCCCGAACCGCCGCGCATCGTTGAATGTCACGCGCGCGCCATT
>PWLT01000201.1 GCA_003558415.1 Hyphomicrobiales bacterium | reverse complement strand
GCAGCGGGCCGCGATGCCCGTCCGCTCTTCGAAGCGACATATAGGAAGGGGCGCTATGGGCTGCAACCGTAACGCAGACGTGAAACCGGACGGAAAATGACAGACACGCGATCCGATCCCGCACATCCGGGCGCGCCGGTGACCCTCAACGGGGTTGTCATTCATCCCCGCTGGCTCGATGTCGCGGCGCAGATGGCGCTGGTCGAGGATCTGCGCGAGGTAATCCGCGCGGCGCCGCTTCTGCGCCCGGTGACGCCGGGCGGGCGGCAGATGTCGGTGCGCATGACCGCTGCGGGCCGCTTCGGCTGGGTCACCGACCGCAAGGGGTACCGCTATGAGCCCGCGCACCCCTCCGGCGTGGCCTGGCCGCCGATACCGTCGAGCGTCAGCGCGATCTGGGATGCGTTGTCGGGCTGTGCCCGCGCGCCCGAATGCTGTCTGGTGAACTGGTATGGCGAAGGGGCGCGGATGGGGCTGCATCAGGACCGGGACGAGGCCGATTTCACCTGCCCCGTGGTTTCGGTCAGCCTGGGCGATGCGGGGCTGTTCCGGGTGGGCGGGGTTGAGCGCCGGGGCCCCACCCGCAGTATCTGGCTCAACTCCGGCGATGTGGTCGTGATGGGCGGGCCGGCACGGCTCGCCTGGCACGGGGTGGACCGCATCCGCTTCGGCTCATCGACCCTGCTGCCTGGTGGCGGGCGGATCAACCTTACGCTGCGGGTCGTGACCTGATGCGTGCCCGCGCGGCGCGGGTCACCCGCCTGCGCGTGCGCCAGCGGCGGTGCCGGTCCCAGCGGTAAAGACCCGGCGCAAGCGCGCCCTCATAAACCCATTCGGCTCCCTGCCGGACACCCGGCCACCCCGTCACGGTGGCCAGCCAGCGCCAGCGCGGAATGCGCCGCCAAAGGGCCTGAAACGCGGGCAGACCGGCCTTGAGCTCGCCGCCATCGAGCACATGGAGGCGACGCCGCGCATCGTCGGGGGTCATGCCGAGGGCTTTGATGTCGCCCGATTCGGTATCTGAAAATTGCACGCCAGCGCGGGCGCGTTCCGCCGCGTGCCGGTAATGCGCGATCTCGCGCGAGCAGACCGGGCAGCTGCCGTTATAGAAGACCCGAAGATGCCGTTCCTGTGTCATCTCCGGTGACGTGGTGCGCGCGCGCCGAGCGTCAAGCTCGCCATTGCGTGCGCGTCACGTTCCCCGGTCGATCAGGGATCGGGCGCGGGGCTGCAGCAGCCGCGATAGGTTGCGCCCTCGGCCTCGCCGGAATGGTGCACCGAGGCGGTGATCGACAGCCCATAGGCGCGGTCCGACATGGTGTCATTGCAGGACTCGCCGGTGACGGCGGCGAAGATCTCGATGCCTGCACCGGTGGCCTTGAACCCGGCCGTGCGCGGCAGCGGGCTGCTGCGATGGGGCGCGGCCCAGTCGCGGGCCAGGTTCACCCGTTCGCCCCCCTCGGCTAGGTTGCCGTATTCGATATACGCGCCGTCGCGCCCGTAATTTAGCGACCAGCCGGGCTCCACCCCGCCGCAGTTCAGCGGCTGCGACAGCTCATGCCATGGGTCCTGCCGCTCGCGCGCCATGTAGCGCATGAACACCCAGCCCGAGAGTTCGTACTGGTTCACCCTTCCCCAGGTTCCGGCATCGTTGAGTTCGCTCACCACGACATGGCGCGCCTCGGGCTCCAGCCCGCCGATGATGTCGGCCGAGGCGGTCGGCCCGGTGCGGATGTTGAGCACGTCGTCATGCGCCACATCCACCACACGGAAGAGCGCGGGCAGATCCTGCGCGGCGACCGCCGGCGCCATCAGGATCAACGCGGCCAGAACCGCCACAACGCGTCGGATCATCTCACTACCTCCGTCCCTGCCAGCTGATCGATGCGCGCTGGCGCGTGAAGAATACGCCCATCAGCCCGATGACCGCACAGGCCAGCCCGACATAGAACGGGTAACCTGCCGAGCTGTGAATGGGATTGTAATTGATGAAGGTGTAGCCGCGCGCCTGATCGATGGCATGAAACAGCGGGTTCCACAGGAAGAACGCCAGCATGAAGCCCGGCAGATTGTTGGCCAGGAACATCTTGCCCGATGCCACCATGTTGGCGCGCATGTAGATTTGCGCCGCAAGCTGCACGAAATCTGGCAGCCAAGGCTTGGCGGCCATGAAGACCATGCCGATCCCGACACCCGAGAACCATGCCGCGATAACCATCGACATCGCCCCTGCGGGGTCGTGAATGGTGATCGGCGTGAAGGCCACATGATAGATGAACAGCACCACCAGAAGCGAGAGCACCTGGATATAGAGCGCGCCCAGCGCCGCCGCCAGGATCGACACCAGAATGTTCATCGGCGCGTGCTTCATCATCGGCGAGGTCGGCCCCTCCGCCGCGAGAATGGCGGCCACCGCCTTGATGTGGCACATGAACAGGAAAATCCCGGTCATGATGTAGAGCAGGAAATCCCCACGGATCGCCGAGCCGCGGAAATCGAGCACGGTGAAGAGCACATAGAAAACCGCCACGAGCAGCACCGTCTGCACGATGTTAAGAAACAGCCCCACGAGCGCATTGCCGTGGGTCTTGCGGATACTGCGCACGGCGGAGTGATAGATCACCTCCGCCATCCCGATCGCCGCGCCGATCTGCGACTCCGATTTGCGCTTGCCCGACATGCGTATCCCGCGTTCACCTGTGCAGGGATTATTGTGCCTCAAACCTTGCCGATCCCTTGCCGGGCAAGGATAAGGGGCGGAGCGGGTCTTGGCAATGTCGGCGCGCGCAAGAGCAACGCATTGAAAGGTGATGAATGGATTACCAGCGACTGAGCGACGTGATGCGCCGCCTGGCGCTCGAAGCCGGCGAGCGGATCATGGAGATCTATTCCGACAAGGATTTCGAGATCCGCATCAAGGACGATTCCAGTCCGGTGACCGAAGCGGACGAAGCCGCCGATACGCTTATCGCCGAAGGGCTGGCGCAGGCGTTTCCCGACACCCTGGTCGTGACCGAGGAGCGCGCGGCCTCCCACGCGCAATCGGCCAGGAATTTCCTCATCGTCGATCCGCTCGACGGCACCAAGGAGTTCATCCGCAGGCGCGGCGATTTCACCGTCAACATCGCCTGGGTCGAGGATGGTGCGCCGATCCGCGGCATCGTCTACGCCCCTGCGCGGCGGCGGATGTTCTACACGCTTGCCGATGGGCGCGCGGTGGAGGAGGCGGGCCCCTTCGACCCGGACACCCCCGGGGAGCTGCGCACGATTTCCGTCTCGCGCCCCGACAATGCCGCACTCGTTGTCGTGGCCTCCAAATCGCACCGTGACGCGGCGACCGATGCCTATATCGCGCGCTACGAGGTAAGCGACATGACGAGTGCGGGCTCGTCGCTGAAATTCTGCCTGGTCGCCAGCGGCGAGGCCGATCTCTACCCGCGGCTGGGGCGGACGATGGAGTGGGACACCGCCGCGGGCCATGCCGTTCTGCTTGCGGCCGGCGGGCGCGTGGTGCGTTTTGACGATCTTGAGCCGCTCACCTACGGCAAGGCTGGCTACGAGAACCCGTTCTTCATCGCCCATGCCCCCGGCGTGGAGTTGAAGGCGGACTGATGCCCTGCGCGCGCCCCGGCAGCCCGATCCAGCCGAGCGCCGTTGACGCATGCGTGCGCACTGCAGCGCAGGGGCGCTGGCCATGAACGCCACGCAAAGCGCCAGCGTGATCGTCGTGAGCCACGGACGCCCGGCAGAGCTGCGCCGATGCCTCACCGCGATCGCGCAGCTCGACCATCCCGAGTTCGAGGTGATCGTGGTCGCCGACGCGGCCGGGCGCGCGGCACTTGCCGACCTGGGCGTCGCAGGAAGCGTCAAGGCGGTGCCCTTCGAGCGCGCGAACATCTCGCAGGCGCGCAATCTCGGAATAGAGGTCGCTGCCGGCGAGATCGCCGCCTTCATCGATGACGATGCAGTGCCGGAGCCCAGTTGGCTATCCTACCTGACGGCCCCGTTCACCGACGACCGCGTCGCGGCCGCAGGCGGGTACGTGCGCGGACGCAACGGGATCACGCTGCAACACCGGGCGAGCTGGGTCGATTCACTGGCGCACTCCCATCCGCTGGAGGTGGATGAGACCGTTACCACGCTGCACCAGTCGGTTCCCGGCGCGGCGGTCAAGACCGAGGGCACCTGCATGGCCTTTCGCCGTACGCTGCTCGCTCGCATGGGCGGGTTCGATCCGTGCTACCGCTTCTACCTCGACGAGACGGATCTCAATCTGCGGCTGGCCCAGGACGAGCAGATCACGGCCGTGGTCCCCGCCGCGCAGGTTCTCCACGGGGTCGCCGCCAGCAGCCGCCGGCGCGGCGACCGGGTGCCGACCGATCTCGGCGAGATCGGCGCCTCCAGCGCGGTGTTCCTGCGCAAGCACGCGCCCGAGGGAACGCCGATCAAGGCGCGTCTGGCAGCCATGGAGAGAGAGCAGCGCCGCCGCCTGCTGGGGCACATGGTCACCGGAAGGCTGGAGCCGCGCGATGTCGGGCGCCTGCTTGAAGGATTCGCCGAAGGCATCGCTGCGGGGTTGCGGCGAGAGATCGCGCCGCTGCATCCGATCGGTGCGCCGAAGGCGCCTTTCCTGCGCTTTCCCGAAAGCGGGCCGCGCGCGGGCCGGGTGCTGGCCGGCTGGATATGGCAGGGGCGGCGGATGCGCCGCACCGCGCGCGCGCAGGTCGGCGACGGGGCGGTAGTGACAGTGCTGCGCCTGAGCCCGAGCACCTTCTACCATCATGTGCGGTTCCACCCCGACGGCTATTGGCTGCAGACAGGCGGGCTGTGGGGGCGCAGCGACCGCGATCAGCCCCTGATCCGCCCGTATCGTTTCGTCGCACGGATGCGCGCGGAGATCGCGCGCATCGCGCCCTTTCGCCCCGTCGACACCCTGCTGGGCTGATCCGCCGCCCGCCTGCCCGAAGAGCAGGCGCTTTCGTGCCGCATCGCGTGCATCCTCCGCGCCTCAGCCATCGACAGCGCGGCCCGGAGGATGCATAAGGAAGGAAACATTCAAGCAAGCCGCCGGAAGTTGATTGGGAGTGCTCATGAAAAAGCGTGTGACGAAGGCGATTTTTCCCGTTGCGGGGCTCGGAACGCGGTTCCTGCCCGCCACCAAGGCCATTCCCAAGGAAATCATGATGCTGGTCGACCGGCCGCTGATCCAGTACGCGATCGACGAGGCGCGCGCGGCGGGCATCAAGGAATTCATCTTCGTCACCTCGCGCGGCAAGAGCGCGCTGGAGGATTACTTCGACGAGGCGCCGCAACTGGAGGCCACCCTGCGCCGGGACGGCAAGCAGGAGCTTCTGGAGGTGCTCAAGAGCACCAATATGGACAGCGGCGCGATCGCCTATCTGCGCCAGCATCAGGCGCTCGGGCTGGGCCATGCGGTGTGGTGCGCGCGCCGGCTGATCGCCGACGAGCCCTTCGCCGTGATCCTGCCCGACGACGTGATTGCCGCCGACAAACCCTGCCTGCAACAGATGGTCGAGGCCTATGCCGAGACGGGCGGGAACATGGTGGCAACGATGGAGGTGCCGTATGATCAGGTCTCTTCCTACGGGGTTCTCGACGTGGAGCGGACCCTGGGTGCGGTGATCAAGGCCCGCGGCATGGTGGAGAAACCGGCTGCGGGCGAGGCGCCCTCCAACCTGGCCGTGATCGGGCGCTACATCCTCACTCCGAAGGTCTTGCGCAATCTCGATCGCCGCGAGGCCGGGGCAGGCGGCGAGATCCAGCTCACCGACGCCATCGCCGAGGAAATCGCCCGATCCGACAACGTCTATGGCTATCGCTTCCAGGGGCATCGCTACGATTGCGGCTCGAAATCCGGCTTCCTCAGGGCGACGCTGGCCTTCGGGCTAGCGCGCCCCGAACTTCGTGCGGATCTGGAAGCCTTCATCGACGAGCTCTACGCCGCGCGCAAGGTGGCGCAGTAGCGGCCGCTGGGGCAGCCGGCTCGGGGGGAGGATCCGCGGGGTGCCGTCCGATCCGCAGACGCCGGTCCTGCTCGACGTCACACGCCTGGTCTCCAGGGTCGGACGCGGGGCATTTACCGGCATCGACCGCGTTGAGGCCGCCTATCTCGACGCGCTGATCGCCCGCGAGGGGCTTCGCGTGTTCGCGCTTGCGCGTATCGGCGGCACCTATGCTCTTCTGGACCGCCCCGCGATGCAGGCGCTGCGTGCGCGCCTGAGCGGAGACGCCGAATGGGGGGCCGCGGACTGGATCGCCCGGCTTCACCTGCGCCAACCTCCGGCCCGGCAGCGTGCCCATTCGGATCTGCGCCGTCTCGCTGGCGCGCGGCGGGCGCGGGGCAGCCATCTCGCGCGGCTTCTGCGGCACGAACTGCCTGCCGGAACGCGTTACTTCAATGTGGGTCATACCAACCTGAGCGAGAAGATCATGGCGGCGGTGCGCGCGGTTCCCGGCGCGCGCATCCAGGTTCTGGTGCATGACACGATCCCGCTCGATTACCCGGAATACACACGCACGGGCATCCCCGAGCAGTTCGCCGCACGGCTGCAGGTCGTGGGGCGGCACGCGGATCGGGTCGTCTACAACTCGCAGGTCACGCGCAGCTGTGCCGAGTGGCATTTCTCGAGCTTGGGGCGGGTTCCGCCGGGGCTGGTTGCGCATCTGGGGGTGACCCCGGCGCCGCCCGATCCCGCGGCGCTGGCTGAGGTCTGGCCGCCGGGGCTGGGCAGAGACCGGGCCTATTTCGTCATTCTCGGCACGATCGAGCCGCGCAAGAACCATGCGCTCTTACTGGACATCTGGGAGCGATTCGCCGCGGAACAGGAGGCGCGGGAAATCCCCGCGCTGTGCATCGTCGGCGCGCGCGGCTGGCGCAATGAGGCGCTGTTCGCCCGGCTCGACGCGAGCCCGCTCAGGGGTCGCCACCTGTTCGAACTCGGCCCGATCGGGGATGGCGCCGTCGGCGCGTTGCTCAAGGACGCGCGCGCGCTGCTCTTTCCCAGCCACACCGAAGGGTTCGGCCTGCCGGCGGCGGAAGCCGCGACGCTGGGGGTGCCGGTGCTGTGCAACGACCTCCCGGTGATGCACGAGATCCTCGGTGACTACGCAGTTTACGCCGGCGTCACCGACAGCTATCTATGGGCGCAGAAAATTCTGGCGTTGACACGGGTAGATGCGGGCGCTGCGGGATGGGGCGGACCACCGTTTCGGTCTCCTCAATGGGAGTCGCATTTCCAAAGTGTCTTAACGGATGGATGCTAGCGTCGGGGCACGGCGCAACGCGGGGTAGGGACGGATTTGAACGTCATCGAGCGATACGGCCTGCGGCTGACCCGACAACGCGCCCGGCTTCGGGCGCTGCGCAAGGGGCTGGAGCTGCGCGCGGTCGCAGACCGGACCCGCGCGATCCGCCCGCATGACATTCTGGCCTTCACCACGCTGCGCAACGAACGCATCCGCCTTCCCTATTTCCTCAAGTATTACCGCGACATGGGCATCGCGCATTTCCTGATGGTGGACAACGCCTCGGATGACGGAACGCGCGAATACCTTGCCGAGCAGCCGGATGTGTCGCTGTGGACCACAGCCGCGAGCTACAAGCGCTCGCGCTTCGGCGTTGACTGGCTCAACCGGTTGCAGATGAAATATGCCCACGGGCACTGGTCGCTTACCGTCGATGTCGACGAATTCCTAGTCTACCCGTTCTGCGACACGCGCCCCCTGCGCGCGCTCACCGACTGGCTCGACGCCTCGGCGATCCGCTCCTTCGGGGCGATGCTGCTCGACATGTATCCCAAGGGACCGATCGACGCGCAGCCCTACCACGAGGGACAGGACCCTTTCGAGATCGCCTGCTGGTTCGACAGCGGCAACTACACCATCCAGCGCAATTACAGGTTCGGGAATCTCTGGATCCAGGGCGGCCCGCGGGCGCGGGTCTTCTTTGCCGACGCGCCGGAACGGGCGCCCGCGCTCAACAAGGTGCCGCTGGTGAAATGGAACCGGCGTTACGCCTATGTCAGCTCCACCCACACGCTGCTGCCGCGCGGGCTGAACGCGGTCTTTGACCAGTGGGGCGGAGAAAAGTCCTCCGGCTGCCTTCTTCACGCCAAGTTTCTCCATACATTCGTGGAGAAGTCGGAAGAGGAAATGCAGCGGCGCCAGCATTACGCGGGAAGCCGCGAATACCTCGCTTACAGCGCCGGGATCAAGGACAACCCCGAACTGTGGTGCAAGTGGTCGGAAAAATACATCAACTGGCGCCAGCTCGAGATCCTCGGCCTGATGTCAAAGGGAAACTGGGCATGAGGGCGAAGCGGTGAGCGTCGGCTTCATCATGTTGTGCCACACGGCGCTGCATCGCGCCGAGCAGATCGCCTGGCACTGGGCATCGCAGGGCTGTCCTGTGGTGATCCATGTCGACAGCGCGGTCGGCCGGGCACGCTTCGAGCAGATGCGCAAGCGGCTCTCGGGTCTGGACAATATCCGCTTCTGCCGCCGCCATCGCTGCGAATGGGGCACTTTTTCGCTCGTGCAGGCGATGCAGGCCGCCTCGGAGATGATGCTGGCCGAGTTTCCACAGGTTCGCCATGTCTATGCGGCCTCGGGGTCGTGCCTGCCGCTGCGCCCGATCAGTGAGCTTGTGGACTATCTGGCCGAGCGCCCGCGCACCGATTTCATCGAATCCGTCACCACCGCGGATGTCGCCTGGACGGTGGGCGGCATCAGCTTCGAGCGTTTCACGCTGAGCTTCCCCTTCTCCTGGCGGCGGCAACGCTGGCTGTTCGACCGCTATGTCGATCTGCAGCGCCGGTTCGGCATGCATCGCGAGATCCCGCGCGGGCTCGTGCCGCATCTGGGCTCGCAATGGTGGTGCCTGACGCGGCAGACGCTCTCGGCCATTCTCAATGACCCCGAGCGGAAGATTTATGACCGCTATTTCAGCCGCGTCTGGATCCCCGATGAATCCTATTTCCAGACGCTCGCGCGGCTCTACTCGACGAAGATCGAAAGTCGCGCGCTCACGCTTGCGAAGTTCGACTTCCAGGGCAAGCCGCATGTCTTCTATGACGATCACCTGCAGCTGCTGCGCCGCTCCGACTGTTTCGTGGCGCGCAAGATCTGGCCGCAGGCCGATCGGCTCTACCGGCATTTCCTGCTGCGCGAGGGAGACGCCAAGACCCGGGCCGAGCCCAACCCGGGCAAGATCGATCGGCTGTTCGCCAAGGCCGTCGAGCGGCGCACGCGCGGGCGGGCAGGGCTCTACATGCAGAGCCGGTTTCCCAATCCCGGCTGGGAGAACGGCAAGACCGCCGGCCCCTATTCGGTGTTCGAGGGCTTTGCCGAGCTGTTCGAGGATTTCGATTCGTGGTTGACCAAGACCGCCGGAACCCGCGTGCATGGCCATCTCTATGCGCCCGACCGGGTCGAGTTCGCCGGGGGCGACAAGATCTATAACGGCGCGCTGAGCGACAGCGCCGCGATCCGCGACTATAATCCGTGCGCCTTTCTCACCAGCCTGATCTGGAACACCCGCGGTGAGCGGCAATGCTTCCAGTTCGGCCCGCGCGACAATCAGGAGATCACCTGGCTGATCGCCTCCGACCCGAATGCGCAGATCTCGGTGATCACCGGTGCCTGGGCCGTGCCGCTCTTTCACTCCAATGCCAATTTCAGCGACATTCGGCGCCGGGCGGCGGAGTTGCAGCGCATCGAGACCGAACATCTCGAAGCCCTTCGCTCACCGCATGCCAAGGCGCGTATCCGCATCTGGGACATGGCGGAATTTGTCGCCGCCCCGATGGGGCCGTTGCAGCTCATCATGGACGAGATCACGCCCAGCGCCCTGCGCCGTCCCGTCGTGGCGCCACGCATGGTCGATCTGAGCGGCTTCGGGCAGTTCCTGCAGAACCTGCGCAATCAGGGGATGCAGCCGACGCTGATGGGGGATTTCCCCGCAGACGACGCACCGCAGACGCCGGTCAACCGCCATCGCCAGCGGCCCTTTCTGGTGAAGTGAGCGCAGATGCCGGATCGTTTCGACTATTTCGTCGTCCTTGCCGAAATGCGCACGGGCTCCAATTTTCTCGAGGCGACTCTGAACGCCTATCCGGGCCTTTCCTGCCACGGCGAGCTGTTCAACCCGCATTTCATCGGCCGCCACAACCAGTCCGAATTTCGCGGCCTGGGCATGGAGGAACGCGCCGCCGACCCCTTGCAACTGATCGAACGGCTGCGCGAGGAGGACGGGCTGGCAGGCTTTCGCTTCTTCCACGATCATGACCCGCGCGTGCTGGCGCATTGCCTGCCCGATCCGCGCTGCGCCAAGATCGTCCTGACGCGCAATCCCATCGACTCCTATGTGTCGCTCAAGATCGCCAGGGCCACGGGGCAGTGGCGGCTCACCAATGTCACCCGGCAAAGGCAGGCCCAGGCCGAGTTCGACGCCGCCGAGTTCGAAGACCACCTCCAGCAGTTGCAGGCCTTCCAGACCGAGATCCTTCGCGGCCTTCAGGTCACCGCCCAGACGGCGTTCTACATCGCCTATGAGGATCTGCACGATATCGAGGTTCTCAACGGCCTCGCCCGCCATCTGGGCGAGGAGGCGCAGCTCGACGCGGTGGCGGGAAATCTCAAGAAGCAGAACCCCGAGCCGCTGAGCGAGAAGGTCGTGAACCACGCCGAGATGGAGGCCACGCTCGCCCGCCTCGATCGCTTCAACCTCAGCCGCACCCCGAATTTCGAGCCCCGGCGCGGCCCTTCGGTTCCGACATTCGTGGCGGGCGCGCGAACGCCGCTTCTGTTCATGCCCGTCGGCGGGGGGCCGGATGCAAGCCTGCGCCAATGGATGGCCGAGCTCGACGGGGTCGCGGCGGAGGCGCTGCACAGCGGCTTCACCCAGCGCACGCTCACTGACTGGCTGCGCGCCAACCCGGATCACTGCGCCTTTACCGTACTGCGCCATCCGCTCGAGCGCGCCTATGCCGCCTTCTCGGAGCGGATTCTCACCGGCCAGTATCGCGGCATCCGCGAGAGTCTGCGGCGCAATTACGGGCTCTCACTGCCCGACACGGACGCGGATGACGGGTACGACGCGGCGGAGCGCCGGGTGGATTTCCTGGGCTTCCTGAAATTCCTCAAGGCCAATCTCGCCGGGCAATCGAGCATCCGGGTCGATGGCGCATGGGCCAGCCAGGGCGCGATCCTGCGGGGCTTCGCGCGTT
>PWLT01000385.1 GCA_003558415.1 Hyphomicrobiales bacterium | reverse complement strand
GTGGCCGAGCTGGCCTATGGCTTCATCCACAAGATGGTGGTCGATGTCGCGGGCAAGGACGCGGTGCGTTTCTTTCCCTACATCATGACGCTGTTCATGTTCATCATCTTCGCCAACACGCTGGGGCTGATCCCCTGGGCCTTCACGCCGACCTCACATATCGCGGTCACCGCGGTAATGGCGCTCGCGGTGTTCATCACCGTCACTGTTCTGGGCTTTGTCCTGCACGGTGCGACATTCCTCAAGCTGTTCTGGATCGACTCGGCGCCGCTTCCGCTGCGCCCGGTGCTCGCCCTGATCGAGGTGATCTCCTATTTCGTGCGCCCGGTCAGCCACTCCATCCGTCTTGCCGGCGCGATGATGGCCGGCCATGCGGTGGCCAAGGTGTTCGCGGGCTTTGCCGGGGCGCTGGGGGTCTTCTCGTTCATCCCGATCCTGGCGGTCACCGCGCTCTACGGTCTGGAACTGCTCGTCGCGGTCATTCAGGCCTATGTCTTCACCATTCTGACCTGCGTCTATCTCAAGGACGCGCTGCACCCCAGCCACTGAGGGGCGTAAAGGGCCAGACTTCCGAACTCACAGCCATTCCCAACGCAAGGAGAAACGACATGGAAGGCGATATCGTCACAATGGGTGCCTATATCGGTGCGGGCCTGGCCTGCCTCGGCATGGGCGGCGCGGCGGTCGGTGTGGGCCATGTGGCCGGCAACTACCTCTCGGGCGCGCTGCGCAACCCCTCCGCGGCGCCCGGACAGACGGCGTTCCTGTTCATCGGCATCGCCTTCGCCGAAGCGCTGGGGATCTTCTCGTTCCTCGTCGCGCTTCTGCTGATGTTCGCGGTCTGAGCCTGCGGGATCGTCCATCGGCCGGGGCCCCGCCCCGGCCGGATGCGCAACCGCGACGCTGAAGGAGGCCGGGATGGAAACCGACGCGAACGGTGCCAACGACGCCGTGGGGATGCCGCAGCTCGATTTCGCGACATTCCCCAACCAGATATTCTGGCTGGTCGTCACTCTGGTGGTGATCTATCTGATTCTGTCGCGCGTGGCGCTGCCGCGTATCGCGGCCGTGCTTGCCGAGCGCCGGGGTACGATCACCAACGACATCTCGCGCGCCGAAGAGCTCAACCTCAAGGCCGAGGAAGCCGAGAAGGCCTATCAGAAGGCGCTGGCCGATGCCCGCGCCGAGGCCAACCGGATCATCGAGAAGGCCAAGGCCGACATGCAGGAACAGCTCGACGAGGCGATGCAACGCGCCGATGCCGAGATCGCGGCCAGGACCGCCGAATCGGAAAAGCGCATCGCCGCGATTCGCGCCAGCGCCGCCGATGCGGTGGAAGATGTCGCCAAGGACACGGTTCGCGAGGTCCTCTCCTCGCTCGGCCAGCCGGCCGATGGCCGCACGGTCAATGCCGCCGTTACCGCGCGGCTCAAGGAAGGAGGTGCGGCATGATCCGGACACTCGCGACCGGCTCGGCGGTGCTTCCCGTGCTCGGCACGCCGGCGCTGGCGGCGGGCGACTACCCTTTCTTTTCGCTCTACAATACCGACATCGTCGTCGCCATTGCCTTCGTCCTGTTTCTCGGCGTGCTGGGCTATTTCGGGGTGCACAGGATCATCCTGGGGCTGCTCGACAAGCGTGCTGACGGGATCCGCTCCGATCTCGACGAGGCGCGCAAGCTGCGTGAGGAGGCGCAGGGGGTGCTGGCCTCCTACGAGCGCAAGCAGCGCGAGGTCGCCGAGCAGGTCGAGCGCATTGTGGAAACCGCCAGGCGTGAGGCGGCCGACGCGGCCGAGGATGCACGCCGCGACATCGATGCCTCCTTCGAGCGGCGTTTGAAGGCGGCGGAGGATCAGATCCAGTCGGCCGAGGATGAGGCGCTGCGCAGCGTGCGCAACCGCGCCGTCAACGTGGCGATCGCCGCCGCGGGGGATGTGATCGGCAAGCAGCTGAAGGCCGAGGACGCCAACCGCCTCATCGACGAGGGTATCGGCGTGGTGGAGTCGCGGCTGCACTGAGCAACGGCACCGACGTCAGGACGTGTTGCGTTCGTTCAGGCTTACCCCGCGCGGGCCGCGTGCGGTCCGGGCATGCGCCCGCCCGCCCCACAGGCGGGCGCATCCGCGCCCACCTCGGGCGGTCGCATGCCCTCTGGTCGGAGCTGGATGAGTCCAATTCAACGCAACACGCTATCGGAAGTGAAGAAGCCCGGCACCCCACGGTGCCGGGCTTCGCATTTTTGACCTGTTGCGGATATGGCCCTCCGGGCCGTCGTATCAGCCGGTGGGCGTGATGATGATCTCGACGCGCCGGTTCTGGGCGCGGCCCTCGGAGGTGAGGTTGCTGGCCACCGGGTGATCTTCGCCCAGCCCGATTGCGCGGATGCGATTGGAGGGAACACCGGAATTGCGCAGCACCGCCGCCACCGCCGCCGCGCGACGTTCGGAGAGATTCTGGTTGTAGCTCGCAGCCCCCGTGTTGTCGGTATGTCCGATCACCTGAATGGTGCTGTCGGGATAGGCGCGCAGGTGCGCGGCAAGCGCCCGCAGATCGCCCTGGAGATCGCTGCGCACGGCGGCGCTGTCGAAGTCGAACAGGATGCTGTTGGGCATGGTGACCACCAGCTCCTCACCGGTGTTGCGCACGTCCACCTCGCTGCCGAGCTCCTGGCGCAGCTCGCGCGCCTGCTGGTCGAGCGTCGCGCCGATGGCGCCGCCGACCGCCGCGCCGATCCCTGCGCCGACCGCGGTGCGCATCAGCGTGTCGCCGGTGCTGCTGCCGCCCGACGCAGCGCCGAGCAGGCCGCCCGCCATGGCACCCACGGCAACGCCGGTCTGGGTGCGCTGATTGTCGGCAGTGGTCGGCGTGCAGGCGGCAAGCGCCAATGCGCCGGTGGCGAGAAGGGTGAGACGGATCGATGTACGCATGAGTAGGCTCCAGAAATTGCGGCTGTACGGCGGCAGCTTGCCGATTCCGACCCCTCTATATCAGCGGATATTTCAACCGCCTAGAAAAGAAGCGCACAGGTGTTCCTCGAGCCGCGCGCGACGTGTCAGGTCGAGGTGCCCGTGCCGGCATCAATTCGCGCGGCCTCCCAGGCGAGCATCGCGCGCTTGACCGGCAGGCCCCAGTGATACCCGCCCAGCGCCCCGGATTTGCGCAATGCCCGGTGACAGGGGATCAGATACGACAGCGGGTTGCGCCCGACCGCCGTGCCGACCGCGCGCACCGCGCGCGGCGCATCCACGGCCCGCGCCAGATCGGTATAGGTGGTCACATGCCCCCTCGGCACATGCAGAAGCGCCTCCCAGACCTTGATCTGGAAGGGCGCCCCGATCAGGTGCAACTGCAATGCGCCGCCATCGCGGGCGAAGGCCGTACGCAGCAGTGGCGCGACGCTGTCCGTATCGACCACGAAATCTGCCGCCGGCCAGCGCGCGGCCAGATCCGCGAAGGCCGTCGCGTGGCCCGTATCGGCGCCGAAGGCCAGCCCGCAAAGCCCCTTGTCGGTGGTCATTCCCAGAACCGGGCCGAAGGGCGAGTCGGCCCAACCGTAGCGGATGGTCAGCCCCGCCCCGGCACGGGCATAGGCGCCGGGGCTCATCGCCTCCCAGCGCAGGAACAGATCATGCAGGCGACCGCTGCCGGACAGCCCGCTGGCCAAGCTCGCCTCCAGAACACTGTGGCGCGCTGCCAGCAGCCTGCGCGCGTGATCGAGCGCGAGATACTGCTGGTAACGCTTGGGCGACACCCCGACCCAGCGGCTGAAGACCCGCTGGAAATGCGCCGGGCTCATCCCCAGCTCGGCGGCCAGCTGCTCCAGCGATACAGGGTGATCGGCGCCGTCGATGATCTCGAGCGCGCGGGAGATGACGCCGAAATGATAACTGCCCTCGCCCGGTTCCGCGCCGTTCTGGTGTTGCGCTTGCGTGTTCATCGAACCCTCCGTCACGGGCGAAAATCTACGGGTTGGCGCCCGCCCGCGCGACCCGGATCCTGCGCAGAACGCGCCCTCGCGGCCGTGCCACTACTTGTCGCCACGACGCGGTCGGGCCATACATCCGTTCATGGCCACGCAACTCGATTATCACACCATCCGCGAGATATTCAGCCGCTTTCGTGCCGCCGAGCCGGAGCCGAAGGGCGAGCTGGAGCATGTCAACGCCTTCACCCTGCTGGTCGCCGTGGCGCTGAGTGCGCAGGCCACGGATGTGGGCGTGAACCGCGCCACGCGCGGACTTTTCCCGATTGCCGACACGCCGGCGAAGATGCTAGCGCTGGGAGAGGAGGGGCTGATCGAGCATATCCGCACCATCGGGCTCTACCGCAACAAGGCCAAGAACGTCCTCAAGCTCTCGCACATCCTGGTTGAGCAGTACGGGGGCGAGGTGCCGTCCTCGCGCGCGGCGTTGCAGGCGCTGCCCGGGGTGGGGCGCAAGACGGCGAATGTGGTTCTCAACATGTGGTGGCGCCTGCCTGCGCAGGCGGTTGACACGCATATATTCAGGCTCGGGAACCGCTCCGGAATCTGCCCGGGCCGTGACGTGGCGGCGGTGGAGCGCGCCATCGAGGACAATGTCCCCGCCGAGTTTCAGCTGCACGCCCATCACTGGCTCATCCTGCACGGGCGCTATGTCTGCAAGGCGCGCAAACCGGCCTGCGCGACCTGCCTGATCCGCGATCTGTGCCTCTTTGAGGAGAAGGCGGTCTAGGCTGTGTTGCGACCGACGCGATTCATGGGCCCCGTCGCCGCTGCAATTCAACGATTCGGATGCGCGCAACGCGCTCGAGGGGAATCGGGGAGGGGGCCACGAGGCTCAGCCCAGCAGCCACAGCCCCAGCGCCAGCGTTCCGGCACCCGCAAAGATCGCGGCGAGCACGTTGCGGGTGGCAAGCCCGACACCCACGGTCGCCACCGCCGCCATGAGCCGCGCCGGGTCCGGCTCTCCGTCGGTGGCGCCGGGCCACAGGACCAGCGGCGCGATCAGCCCAGGCAGCACCGCGACCGGCGTGTAGCGCAGATGCCGCAGCACCCATTCCGGCAGTTGCCGCGATCCGATCAGCCCGAGAAAGGAAAACCGGATCAGAAAGGTCCCCACGCCAAGAAGGATGATGATCAGCCAGATATTCGGGGTCGAGTAGGTCATGCCGCCCGCCTTCGCGCCATCCAGGTTTCGACCTGAGCGCCGGCCACCATCGCGGCCAGTGCCGCGATCAAGAGCCCCGCATTGTAGGGCAGGAAGGCCAGTGCCAGCGCCAGCAGGATCGACACCAGCGCGGCGGCGACATGCGCGGCGGTGCGCAGCATCGGCGTGACGATGGCAAGGAAGGCGATCGGAACCGCGAAATCGATCCCCAGCCCCGAGGGAAAGGCCGAGCCCAGCATCGCTCCCGCCCAGGTGGCGAGGTACCACGGAAAGCAGATCGGCGCGACGGTGCCGAAGAAGAAGGCCGTCTTGGCCGCCACGGAGAGCTTCGGGCGATTCTCGAATTCCAGCGCACTGATGCCGTAGGACTGATCGACGAGAAAATACGCCATAAGCGCGCGTTTCCACAGCGGCGCCTGCCCCAGATGCGGCGCGAGCGAGGCCGAGTACATCGCCATGCGCAGATTGACCGCGAGCGCCGTGGCCAGCACGACGAGGGTGGGCGCGTTCTCGGTCATCAGCTGCACCGCGGCGAGCTGCGCGGCGCCGGCGATGACCAGCACCGTGAAGCCCATCACCTCGGCGATGTTGAGCCCGGCCTCGGTGCCGACCATGCCGAAGACCATGCCGAAGGGCGCGACCACCAGCACGAAGGGCGCGCCCCCCCGAAAGCCCTGCCAGAAGGCGGATCTCGCATCGGTTTTCCGCATTGCGCCCTCCGAAGGATGCCACTCCACCGCCATAGGCAATCGCCGCTGGGGGTGCAATCGGCTTCCCGGGAAACTTAGTCGAAGATGCCCGCCACCCGTCCGAGCAGCATGAAGGCGCGTGCCGTGCGGGTATCAGCCAGGCGCGACAATTCGGGATCCGAGGCCTCGGGCTCGAACTCCTCGAGCATGCGGTCGAACTGGCGCAGGAAATGATGCGCGGCGTCGCGGAACACAGGATCCTCACGCATGCGCGCCGTGGCGGTCGACAGGCAGGCGCGGTCGCGCACGCCGCCGAGTCCGGAGATCTCGCCGCCGCGCGCGCCCTGGGCGAAACGGCGCCACAGTTCCGGCCGGGCGCGGTCGGGCTGCAGATCGTCCATATAGATGCCGTCTTCGCTCAGCAGGGTCAGCACATCCTCGGCGGCGCGAATCAGCCGTGCGGCGCGCTTGTCCTCGAGCGCGCGGCGCAGGGCGCGGAATCCCGCCTTGTCGTCAGGGGTTGCGGGGAAGTTCAGCGCGGTGAGGAAATCCTCGGTCGAGACCGGCTGGCGCAGCGCCTCGGCCGGGGTGCCCAGCGCCAGCGCCGGCTGCTCCTCGCCGGGTGTCTCGCTCGGCAGGGACAGTGCGGTCTTGTGATCGGCCGACGGCACGATCTGGGAGCTGTCGCGCCGGGTCGCGAAGGTGGCAATCGCGTCCTCCGTCTTGCGTTGGGCGGCGGCCAACTGGTTGATCTTGCGCTCGATCTCGGGGGCGGCGTCGCCGCCGCGTCCGGCCTGGCTCTGCGCGATCTGGGTCTGGCGCATCGCATCGACGGCGCCGCGCAGGCGCGTGGCCTCCTCGCGCAGGTCGCGGGCGGTGCGCGCGGTCGTCGCCGCGACCCAGATCAGCGCGACCGGCATGATGACGGTGACCAGCGACACGAGCGCGCCGAAGCCGCCATTGGTCCCGAGGCCGCCGCCGAACAGCAGGTATCCCCCCGCCGCGACGAGCCAGATCAGGGTGAAGGCGATGGCGACAAGATCGATCCCCGAGAGGCCCTGCTCTGCGGCGCCGCGATCCCCCGGCAGCGGCGCGGCGGGGGAGGCGCGGCCTTGCTTTCTCGGGGTATCGGACATGGGTGGCGGCTCCCCGATGGTGATCGGTCGCGATCAGCGGTAGTCGATGGCGACCACCTCGTAGCTGCGTTCGCCGCGCGGGGTGCGGACCTCGACGCTGTCGCCCTCGTCCTTGCCGATGAGCGCGCGCGCGAGTGGTGACTTGACGTTGAGCAGCCCCCTCTCGATGCTCGCCTCGACCTCGCCGACGATCTTGTAGGTGTGCTGTTCCTCGGTGTCCTCGTCAATGATGGTCACCGTGGCGCCGAACTTGATGGTGCCCGTCAGCTTGGCGGGGTCAATCACCTCGGCGCGGCCGATGATGTCCTCGAGCTCGCGGATGCGGCCCTCGACGAAACTCTGCTTCTCGCGCGCGGCGTGGTATTCGGCATTCTCGGACAGATCGCCGTGCTCGCGCGCCTCGGAGATGGCGCGAATGATCGAGGGGCGCTGCACCGACTTTAGGTCGCGCAGCTCCGCATCCAGCGATTCATACCCCTCGCGGGTCATCGGAATCTTGTCCATGGCTCACAACACCCATTATTACGGCTTCGCGGTTGGCCCGCGGCCGCGCTGCTTCCGGTTACACTCCACCAGACACAAGCATGGCATCATTTGCAAGTGCCGGAACTTCCTGTACCGCGGCGATTGACCGGGTTCGGCGCTTCAAGCTAGGTGTGCTCCGCCCGGGCGCAGTTCAAGCCCGATGCCGTCAGCCCGCTCCAGGAGGATTGCGATGAGCGAGATCGAGCGCGAAGCAATGGAATACGACGTGGTGATCGTGGGGGCCGGCCCGGCGGGGCTGTCGGCCGCGATCCGGCTCAAGCAGCTCGATGCGGATATCTCGGTCGTCGTGCTGGAGAAGGGCTCCGAGGTCGGCGCGCATATCCTCTCGGGCGCGGTTCTGGACACGAGCGGACTCGATGCGCTGCTGCCCGACTGGCGCGAGCGCGGCGCGCCGGTCACGGTGCCGGTGCGCAAGGACCGCTTCTATATGCTGGGCCAGGGCGGTGAGCTGCGCATCCCCAACACGATCATGCCGCCGCTGATGAACAACCATGGCTGTTACATCGTCTCGATGGGCAATGTCTGCCGTTGGATGGCCGAGCAGGCCGAGGCGCTGGGCGTGGAGATCTTTGCCGGCATGGCCTGCTCGGAGGTCGTCTGGGGCGAGGACGGGCGCGTGAAGGGCGTGGTCGCGGGCGAATTCGGGCGCAACCCCGACGGCACGCCGGGGCCGAACTACGAGCCCGGAATGGAGTTGCACGGCAAGTATGTCTTCCTCTCAGAGGGGGTGCGCGGATCGCTTTCCAAGGAGGTGATGGCGCGCTTCGATCTCTCGAAGGGCCGTGAGCCGCAGAAGTTCGGGCTGGGCATGAAGGAGATCTGGGAGATCGACCCGGAAAAGCACCGCGAGGGAACCGTGGTGCACACGATGGGCTGGCCGCTGGGGCGCAACGCGGGCGGCGGCAGCTTCATCTACCATCTCGACAACAATCAGGTCTATGTGGGCTTCGTCGTCCATCTCAATTACGAGAACCCCCATCTCTACCCCTACATGGAGTTCCAGCGCTTCAAGCATCACCCGATGGTGGCCGAGCTTCTCAAGGGCGGCAAGCGCGTGGCCTATGGCGCCCGCGCGATCAGCGAGGGCGGCTGGCAGTCGATCCCCAAACCCGTGGCGCCCGGCATGGCGCTGCTGGGCTGTTCGGCGGGGTTGGTGAACGTGCCGCGCATCAAGGGCAACCATAATGCGATGCTCTCGGGCATCGCGGCGGCCGAGGCCGCCCATGCCGCGCTGACCGAGGGGCGGGCGGGCGACGAGTTGTCGGCCTATGAGACCGCGCTGCGCGAGGGGCCGGTGGGCCGCGATCTCAAGCGCGTGCGCAACGTCAAGCCGCTGTGGTCCAAGCGCGGGCTGATGGCCTCGCTGACGTTGGGGGGCTTTGATATGTGGGTGGCCAACCTCACCGGCTGGAACCCGCTGGGCACGATGAAACACGGCAAGTCCGATGCCGAATCCACCGGCGAGGCGTCGAGGTTCAAGCCCATCGACTACCCCAAACCCGATGGTGTGCTGTCCTTCGACCGGCTGACCAATGTGGCGTATTCCTTCACCAATCACGAGGAGAACCAGCCCGCGCATCTGACGCTGAAGGACTCTTCGGTGCCGATCGCGGTCAACCTGCCGAAATACGACGAGCCGGCGCAGCGCTATTGTCCGGCGGGCGTCTACGAGGTGGTGCGCGAGGAAGGGGAGGAGCCCCGTTTCGTGATCAACTTCCAGAACTGCGTGCATTGCAAGACCTGCGACATCAAGGATCCCAGCCAGAACATCCATTGGGTCACGCCACAGGGAGGCGACGGGCCGAACTATCCCAATATGTAACGATTTCCTGATCGGGGGCCGTGGGCTGCCGGCCGGATTGCTTCGGGGCACGCAGCGCCCTAGTGTTCTGGGTGTAGATTTCAGCGAGGTCGCCGAGTGCCACGATCCCTGCCCATCCGTTCGCGCGCCGCGGTTGCCGCGGCGCTGATTGCGCTGTCTTCCACGGCTTCCGCTGACCCGCCGTCCGCGGGCGAGGAGAGTCTGGCCGGCGCCTATCTCGCCGCGCGCGCGGCGATCACGGCGAATGATTATGCCGTGGCGATGCCCTATCTCGACCTCGTGCTCGAACACGAGCCCGAGGATCGCGCCCTTCTGGAAAGCGCGCTCACCGCGCGGCTGGCCCTGGGTGAATTCGACGATGCAGTTACGCTGGCCCGTCGCATCGAGGAATTGGGGTTGCAAAGCCAGACCGCGTCACTGGCTCTCATCGTGGGGATGCTGGAGGCGGGGGACTATGAGCAGGCGCTGGAGGCGCTTGAGGGCAGGGGGATCGGCCCGCTGGTCGACGGGTTGCTGCGCGGCTGGGCGCAGCTTGCCGCGGGGCGGATGTCGCAGACTCTGCAGGAGTTTGATGAGCTAGCAGAGCAACGCGGAACGGAAGCGTTCGGCCTCTATCACAAGGCGCTCGCTCTCGCCCATGTCGGTGATTTCGAAGGGGCTGAGGCAATTCTGTCGGGCGAGGCTGGGGGTCCGCTCGGGCTGACGCGGCGCGGGGTCATCGCGCGGGTCCAGATCCTCGGGCAGCTGGGTGAGTACGAGCAGGCGCTCGAACTGCTGGAACAGGTATTCGGGGCGGATGACAGCCCCGAAATCGCACAGCTTCGCACGATGCTCGAGGCCGGCGAGGCCCCGGGCTTCGACACGGTCACCACACCGCAGGATGGAATGGCCGAGGCTTTTCTCGACCTGGCGGTGACGTTGCGCGGCGAAACCGACGATACCTTCACACTGATCTTCGCCCGAGCGGCGGAGTTTTTGCGCCCTGATCAAGTCGAGGCTCTACTACAGGTCGGCGAACTGCTCACTGCGCTGGGCCAGTACGAGCTTGCCACGGACGTCTATTCCGGCATCGGGGAGGATGACCTCCTCTACCATCATGGACAGATCGGGCGCGCAGATGCGCTCTTTCGGCTGGGTGAGGTCGAAAATGCACGTGCGGTGCTTGAGGCGCTGGCCGAGGTGCGACCGGCGATCCCCGAGGTCCATACGGCGCTGGGTGATCTGCTGCGCCGCGAAAGCCTGTTCGATGCCGCAAGCGCGGCCTATGACGACGCCATCGCGTTGCTTGGCGAGCCGCAGCGGCGGCATTGGTCGCTCTATTACACACGGGCCATCACGCATGAGCGCGAAGGACGCTGGGAGGAGGCCGAGGCCGATTTCCGCAAGGCGCTGGAGCTCAACCCGGATCAGCCCAGTGTGCTGAACTATCTGGGGTATTCGCTGGTTGAACGGCGGGAGAATCTCGATGAGGCGCTTGACATGATCGAGCGTGCGGTCGCCGCCGAGCCCGAGAGCGGATACATCACCGACTCGCTTGGTTGGGCGCTCTATCGGCTCGGCCGTTACGAGGAAGCGGTGGAACCGATGGAACGCGCGGTGGAGCTGCTGCCGCGCGATCCGATCATCAACGACCATCTGGGCGATGTCTACTGGATGGTCGGGCGGCGGCTGGAGGCGCGGTTCCAGTGGCAGCGGGCGCTGTCTTTCGGGCCGGCCGATGACCTCGACATGGATCGGATCCGCCGTAAGCTGGATGTTGGCCTCGACAGGGTGCTGGAGGAAGAGGGCGAAGCCGATGCCCCCCCGGCGGCAGGTCATGATGGTTGAGGCCTTTGCGCCGGCCAAGGTCAATCTGACGCTGCATGTCACCGGGCGCCGGGCGGACGGGTACCACCTGCTCGACAGTCTG
>PWLT01000406.1 GCA_003558415.1 Hyphomicrobiales bacterium | reverse complement strand
CCAAGGCCGCATCGTTGAGGATCTCGGCCGCGCCGAACGGGGCCAGAAGATCGGCAAGGCGCGCGGCGCGATAGGCCACCGACTCCGCGAACCCCTCGATGCGCAGATATGTGCCCTGGCCGGGCAGATGCGCGGCCCCCGTCACCTCATAGGGCGCGCCAAGCGCCGCGGCCATCGCCTCCACCGCCCGCGCATCGTCAAGCCCGCGCAGGACCAGAGCCGCCTGCGCCTCGGGCGCGGGGAGCACCTTGAAGGCCACTTCGCTGAGCACCCCCAGCGTGCCGAAACTGCCCGCCAGCAGCCGCACCAGATCGAAGCCGGTGACGTTCTTCATCACCCGCCCGCCGCTTTTCACGATGGCCCCCGTGCCGTCGACAAAGCGCAGCCCGATCAGGGAATCCCGGCAGGCGCCGACCTGAATGCGGCGCGGGCCCGAGACATTGGCCGCGGCCACGCCCCCGATGGTGGGCTCGCCCGTGGTGTTCAACAGCGCGCGATGATCCATCGGCTCGAAGGGCAGCCGCTGGCCCGCCTTTGCAAGCGCCGCCTCCACCTCGGCCAGCGGCGTGCCCGCGCGCGCGACCAGCGTCAGCGCGCCGGGCTCGTGCAGCGTGATGCCGCGCATCCCCCGCGTCGAGAGGCGCCGCCCCGCGCGCGGCGCTCCGATGGGCCGCGTCCCGCCGCCCGTGATGTTGAGCGGGCCCGAGGCCGCGCGGATCGCCTCGGCCAGTTCCACCTCGTCCTGCGGTGTCAGGGTATCGGCGTCATCCACCTCGGCCTCACCCGGCATGACGCCGCTCCCGGCTGGCCGACAGCGGAAACACCTTGGCCGGGTTAAGCAGCCAGCGCGGGTCGAACACGTCCTTCACGCGCATCTGCGCCTCCAGATCGGCCTCGTTGAACTGGACTGACATGAGCTCGCGCTTCTCCACGCCCACGCCATGCTCACCGGTCAGGCAGCCGCCGACCTCGACGCACAGTTTCAGGATATCGGCGCCCAGCGCCTCGGCTTTCTCCAGCTCGCCCGGCGCGTTGGCATCGAACAGGATCAGCGGGTGCATGTTGCCATCGCCGGCGTGAAAGACATTCGCCACGCGCAGCCCGTATTGCGCCGCACCCTCACTGATGCGCTCCAGCACATCGGGCAGCGCCGATACCGGGATCGTGCCGTCGAGGCAGATGTAGTCGCCGATCTGCCCCATCGCCCCGAAAGCGGCCTTGCGCCCCTTCCAGATCAGGGCCGATTCGGCCTGCGAGCTGCTCTCGCGCAGCTCGACGGGGTCGAACCCGCGCGCGACCTGCTTGATTAGGCCGAGCTGGTGGTCGATCTCGGCCTCGGAGCCCTCAACCTCGACGATCAGCAGCGCCTCGCAATCGGGGTATCCGGCATGGGCGAAATCCTCGCAGGCGCGGATGCAGGGGCGGTCCATGAACTCGATCGCCACGGGCAGCACACCCGCCTCGATGATCGCGGCGACGCAGGCGCCCGCCACGCGGCTCGAGTCAAACCCCATCAGCACCGGGCGCGCGCCCTCCGGCTGGGGCAGGATGCGCAGCACCGCCTCGGTCACCACGCCCAGCATCCCCTCGGCCCCGCACACCACGCCGAGCAGATCGTAGCCCGCCGCATCCAGATGCGCACCACCCAGCTCCAGCACCGTGCCATCCATCGTCACCATGGTCACGCCGAGCAGGTTGTTGGTCGTCACGCCATATTTGAGGCAATGCGCGCCGCCGGAATTCATCGCGATGTTCCCCCCGATCGCGCAGGCGAGCTGGCTGGAGGGATCGGGGGCGTAGAAGAAGCCATGCGCCTCCACCGCTTGGCTGACGGAGAGGTTGGTGCGCCCGGCCTGCACGCGGATGACGCGGTTGTCGGTGTCGATCTCCAGCACCTCGCTCATGCGCGCCACGCTGAGCACCACGCTGTCGGCCGTGGGCAGCGCACCCCCGGCAAGCGACGTGCCCGCCCCGCGCGGGATCACCGGCACGCGCGCCGCGTGACACAGGCGCAGCACAGCTGCGACCTCTTCGGTCGTGCGCGGCAGCACCACGGCAAGCGGGGGACAGCGATAGGCGGTGAGCGCATCGCATTCATAGGCGCGGGTCTCGACGGGGTCGGAGATCACCGCATCCGCGGGCAGTGCCGCCTCCAGCCCCGCGACGATCTGCGCGCGGCCCTCCAGTAGGGTCGTATCCGGCGCGGGCATCTGCATCGCCACCTCCCCATCGGTTGCTTGATCCGGCGCCCATACTGCGCGCAGTTTTCCAGCAAGACAATCGCCCGACGGGCGACGGCGCATTTCTTCGCTCCATACACATGATCTTGACTGTCACACCGACGCATCAGAGGTGCCAAGCCCCGCAGGCCAGCGGCTGGGTCTGCGCGAGTTGCTCCATCCCCGCCGACGGCTGGAGCGCCGTGGCGTTCATCCTCGAGTTGCCCTTCGACGAGCCCTGAGACGGGCGCGGCGCAGATATCCGCGCATCGCTACTGGGGGCGTCCTGGTTGCGGTCGGTCGGATTCCCGGGACCCGTCGCGCGAGCGACGGGGACGCGCCCACCTCGGCCGGGCGCGCGCCCGTCTCGTTTCAAACGGATTGGATTCGCGTGACCGCAACCCTTCCTGGCAAGCGGCCGCCTCCCCTCGGAAGAGTCGTCTCAGCGCCGCCCCTCGCGCAGCCAGGCCCCCAGCGCCAGTGCCCCGGCCAGCAGCAGCCAGAGCCATGCGGGCATGAGCGCGCTCACCCGCAGGTCGGTGGTCAGATGAGCGCCGCGCGGGGTCACCCCGATCCAGCCGCGCCCGGCCGCCGCGCGGTCCTCGCGCACGGT
>PWLT01000478.1 GCA_003558415.1 Hyphomicrobiales bacterium | reverse complement strand
TATTCGCCAACTCGTTCCGGGGAAGCTCGGCCAGCCACGAGTTGGTGCCGGACCATCTCCCGTAAATCGAATTTCCGATATGAAAGAGGCAGAGCGCTATGATCGGGGTGAAAGTTCCCCATTAACAGCTGCAAGCCGACATAGTTGCTTCTGGCTCGAGCTGGCTGCGGCCTGCTGCATCTCGCCGAGGCATATGAAGCGGCGCTGGCACAGGGACCTGCATGGCGTAAGAGAATATCGGAGTCGCTGAAACTGATGCCGCAATCCCGAAAGCGGCGTTCGATGTATCCAATAACGCCCCCTGGCGGAAAGTATTTAGAATCAATGCTTTAGCGGGAGCCCTATTTGGGCGATTTCCGTTCATGATGGTGGCAAGCACATCCTCGAGTAAGGTCGCGCATTCTTCGCGGGGCAGTCCGGGGACAGGAGCACCGCAACCTGGTCGAGGATCAGCTGCATCATTTCCCCTGTCATGATCGCGCTCAGGCGCGACTCTCCTCGCGCTCGATGACAATGTCGCGGGCCGTCAGCTCTGTGTAAAGGCTCGCAAGGATATTGCGGCCCCCGACGGCAGCTTTCAGCGCGGCAGCGATATCGGCCTCCTTGCCCTGCGGCGGCAGGGTGATCTCGAACACCTGCCGCTCTCCATCGACGCGCTCATAGATCACCTCGAGCCGCCCCCGGGGATTGAGACGCCAGCCGAGGAAATGGCGCCCATGCGTGCAGTGATAGCTCATGATACCGACTCGTTGGCGCCCATGCTCCGACCGCGCGGTCCACAAGA
Organism: Hyphomicrobiales bacterium; assembly: GCA_003558415.1. Taxonomy (GTDB): domain Bacteria; phylum Pseudomonadota; class Alphaproteobacteria; order Rhodobacterales; family Rhodobacteraceae; genus Alkalilacustris. The sequence continues at coordinate 2,050 of PWLT01000478.1, read as the reverse complement.
TGCCACATATCCCGAAGAAAGTGACGCAATCAGATTGTTAGCGCCCGAATATCACGGGAATTTGTCGCGCATGGTACCATCTTGCCCCATGGAACATCAAAGGCGGCGCGATGAGGGCAGCAATCGCCGGCGCCGCTCCACCTGCTATGCACCGGCGCGGCCATCTGAGCGGTCGACACGGCCATGATGCAAGCTACCTGCCCATCGTGTTTGAAATCCCAGCGGGGGCTTGCGGAAATGTGCCGATCGCGCCCCGCCGAGCTTCAGGCGGAAGGAGTTTGAACGATGAAACTGCGCTTTGTGATTGCCTGCGCCTGCGTGGTCGCGCCGCCGGTGGCGGCCGAGAACCGCGCCTTTCTCGTTGGAACGCAGACCTATGGCGAGGATAGCGAACTGACTGCGGCTGCCGATATTTCGGGGGCCGCCGAGGCGCTGGAGGCGGCCGGGTTCGAGGTGGTCTCCGGTGTTGATCTGGGGATCGACGCACTGCGCGAGGATTTGGGCAGCCTGCTGACCGAGGAAGCGCCTGAGCGAAGCGTCATCCTGCTGACTGGGCGTTTTGCCAATTCCGGCAGTTTTGCCTGGTACCTGTCCGGTGAGGCCGAGGAGCCATCGCTGGCCACAGTGGATGGCCAGGCGCTGTCGCTGGGCACGGTGATGGAGATTGCGCGGCGATCCTCCGGCGGGGCTGTGGTGCTGCTCGGCTCCGAGGCGGACCAGCTTGAGGACACCGACGCCGAATTGGTCGACGCGCCCTTCGCGCTGGGCACCGGACTGATGCCGGGCGTGGGCATGGTGGACCCGCCGCAGGGCGTCACGGTGATCTCGGGCGAGATCTCGGACATCCTGGGCTTTGCCGAGGAAACACTCGTCACGCCGGGCCTGAGCCTGCCCGAAATGCTCGAAGGCGCACCCGAGCTTGAGGCGCACGGCTTTCTGTCACCGCTGTTGGTCTTCCTGCCGGAGGACGACGCGGCGCCGGAGCCCGAAGTCGTGCCTGACGCCCCCGAGGACGAGGCCGCGGCGATCGAGCGCGAGGTCTGGCAGGCAACGCGGGAGACCGACACCATCGTCGCCTACGAGGCGTATCTGACCCGCTACCCCGAAGGCGCGTTTGCCAGCGACGCGCGCGCCGCAATCGACGCGCTGGCCGAAGATCCGGAGCGGATCGAGGCGGCGCTTGAGCTCGGATCGGCCAAGCGCCAGCAGATCCAGCGCAACCTCACCGTGCTCGACTACGACACGCGCGGTGTCGACGGCATCTTCGGCCCCGGCACCCGCGGCGCGATAAGCGACTGGCAGCAGGAGAACGGGTTCGAGGCAACAGGCTTTCTGACCGCAGAACAGATCGATATCCTGAGCGAGATGGCCGCAACGCGCGAAGCTGAACTGGAGGAGGAAGCGCGCGAACAAGAGCTTGAGCGCGAGCGCGCGGACCGCGCCCATTGGGAAGACACCGGCCGGGGAGAGGACGAAGCCGGGCTGCGGGCCTACCTCGACAGCTTCCCCGACGGGCTGTTCTCGGATGTTGCAAGCGCGCGCCTGTCCGAGATCGAGGCCGCCCGCGACCGCGAGGCGTGGGAAAGCGCCGAAGCGGAGAACACTGAAGCCGCGTATCGCCGTTATCTGGACGAGCATGAAGACGGCGCCTTTGCCGACCGTGCCCGCGCCCGCCTGGCCGAAATGGGCGAGAGCGACGCGCTGGCGGCCGACGAGGCCGCCTGGAACGAGGCGCAGCAGGCCGACACCGCCGAAGCCTATGTACAGTACCTCGAAGCCTTCCCCGAGGGCGCGCATTCCGAGCCCGCCGCCGAGCGGCTGGCCGAGCTGACCGAGGAGGCGGCACCCGAAGAAGACGCTATCTCGGAGGAGCAGGCGCGAGAGGCCGAAGCAGCGCTCGGAATGAACATGATCTCGCGCAGCCTTGTCGAGGCGCAGTTGATGGCGCAGGGCTTCAACCCCGGACAAATTGACGGCCAGTTCGATGACAACACCCGCGAGGCGCTGCGGGGCTATCAGGAGGCGCGCGGCCTGCCGGTGACCGGCTATG
>PWLT01000243.1 GCA_003558415.1 Hyphomicrobiales bacterium | reverse complement strand
GGCGATTTCGCGCCATTTGCGCGTGCTCGAGGAGGCGGGGCTGATCGAGACGGCCCCCCGCGCGCAGACCCGCCCGAGGCGATTGAAGGCGCAGGCGCTGAACGAGGTCGCGCTGTGGCTGGAGCCGTACCGGGAGCTCTGGGAGCAGCGCTTCGAGCGCCTCGACGCGGTTCTGGAGGAGTTGAAGACCGAAAGTGCGCCCGAGGATGCGCAAGAGCCCACCACCGAGGAGGAGAAACCCCATGACCCCGATGATTCACAGCCTGGAAGTCGCCCCCGAAGGTGACAGGTTCCTGCGCCTGAGGCGCGATTTCGCGGCGCCGCTTCCGCTGCTGTGGCGTGCCTATACCGAACCTGCGCTGCTCAAACGCTGGATGGGCGCGCAAGGCTGGCCATTGACCCACTGCGAGATGGAGCTGCGCGAAGGCGGGAATCTGCGCTGGGTGTGGTCGGGGCCTCATGGCGAGATGGGGCTGTCGGGGCACTTCAGGGAAGTCCGGGCGCAGGAGCGGATCGTGCACACCGAGCTGTTCGACGAGGACTGGACGGGGGGCGAGACGGTCGTCACCCTGTGTTTCGAAGATTGCGACGGGGGCGCCCGGCTGGACATGCTGATCGAATACGCCTCGGAGGCGGCGCGCGCGGGGGCACTGCAAAGCGGCATGACCGACGGGATGGAAGAAACCTATGCCCGCCTCGACGAGCTGCTCGCAACGGGTGTGGAATGACCCTGCAGGAGTGTCTCGACTTCCTCGCGCGCGAGGCCGACCCGGTCTTTCGCGCCCAGCTTTCCGAGCGCTTCGGCATCCCGAATGAAAACGCCTTCGGCGTGCCGATGGGGCGCATCAAGGCCTTCGCAAGAAAGGCCGCGAAGGACCACGCGCTGGCTGCCGCGCTGTGGGAGAGCGGGCATTACGAGGCGCGGCTCCTGGCGATCCATGTTGACGATCCCGCGCAGCTCACGCCGGAGCAGATGGATGCCTGGGTGGCCGAGTTCGACAATTGGGCGATCTGCGACACAGCCTGCTTCGCGCTGTTCGACCGCACCGTCCATGCCTGGGGCCGCGTGCCGGCCTGGATCGCCGCAGAGACGCTCTACACCCGCCGGGCCGGGCTCGCCCTGATCTGGGCGCTGAGCAGGCATGACAAGCGGGCGCCGGATTCGGCCTTCACCGACGCGCTCGCGCTGGCCGAGGGGGTTGCGGACGATCCGCGCCCCCATGTGCAGAAGGCCGTCAGCATGGCCATTCGGGCGGTGGGCAAGCGCAATGATGCGCTCGACGCCGCCACGCGCGCATCCGCCAAGCGCCTCGAAGTGCGGCAGGCCCCGGCTGCCCGCAGGACCGCGCGCGAGGTCTTGCGGGCGCTCCAGCGCAATGGCTGACTTTGCCGCTATGCGCTGCATCTGCCTGCCGGAGTTTCGGGCTCCGAAAAGGGAAGCAGCTTGCCCGAAGGCATGGTATCGTGGTACCTTTTACACCTATCACCGCAGATGGGGAGCGAGGGGATGTCTCAGGATACCGCCCCGGATTACGACACCCTCACCGAGGCCGGACGCACGGTCTGGTCCAGTGGGGATTTCAACGAAATCGCCCGGCAGACGATGATGGTTGCCGAAGATGTCTGCCGCGACGCAGACCCCAAGCCGGGGCAGGCGGTGCTCGACGTGGCCTGCGGGAGCGGCAATGTCGCCCTTGTCGCGGCGCGGCGATACGGCATGGTCGCGGGGCTCGACATCGCGGCCAATCTGATCGACCGGGCCAAGCAGCGCGCGGCGGCGGAAGGCTCGCAGATCGATTTCAGGGTCGGCGACGCGCAGGAATTGCCGTTTCCGGATGCGAGTTTCGACATCGTCTTTTCGGTCTTCGGGGTGATGTTCGCCCCCGATCAGGAGCGCGCGGCTGCCGAGTTGTTGCGCGTGTGCCGGCCGGGCGGGCGGATCGTGCTGGCCAACTGGATGCCGGAAGCCTTCGGCGTCGATTTCTTCGGCGCGCATGCGAAACACGCCCCGCCGCCTGCGGGCGCGCCCTCACCGCTGCGCTGGGGCACGGAAGAAGGCGCGCGCGAACTCCTCGGGGCGGGCGCGCGCGAGATCGAATTCAAGCGTCGTTCCGGCTATGCCTATTACCGATCCGTCGATCATGCACTGGACCTGTTCCAGTCCTATTTCGGGCCGACGATCCGCGCGGTGAACGCGCTCGATGCGCAGGGCGTCGACGCGCTGCGCGCCGATCTGGCGGGGGTGTTCGAGAAATACAACCAGGCCGATGACGGCAGCGCCGTGATCCGCACCGATTACCTGCAGACCATCGCTCACCGCTGAGGCGACGCCGGGGTTGCGTGGCTCAGGCGGCGCGCCAGCTCACGCGCCCGCCGCAGATGGTCACCGCCGCATGCATGGCGCCGATGCGCTCGGGGGCGGCGGCCTCGATATCGTCTGACAGCACCACCAGATCGGCCAGGTGGCCGGGGCGGAGCATCCCCTTGCGGTCCTCGCTGTGCTCGGCATATGCGCCGCCGATCGTGTAGGCGGCGAGGGCCTCCAGCAGGCCGACCCGTTCGTCGCGGCAGTCCGGCGAATAGGGGCGGCGCACCAGCGCTGCCTGGATTCCACTGAGCGGGCTGACATCGACCACCGGCCAGTCCGAGGCAAAGGCAAGCCGCGCGCCCGCATCGCGCAGGCTGGCGCAGGGATAGGCATCGCGCCAGCGCTGCGCGCCGATCTTCGTGAGCGTGGGTTCGGTGCCCACGCCGGGCGTGCCCGGCACATGACCGGGCTGGAGCGAGGCGATGACACCCAGCGCGCCAAGTCGCGCCACGTCGTCGGGGTGGATCAGCTCGATGTGCTCAATGCGGTGGCGCGCGTCGCGCGCGCCGTTGGCCGCGCGCGCTGCAGCAAAGCCGTCCAGTGTCCGGCGCACCGCGCCGTCGCCGATGGCGTGGACCGCGATCTGCAGGCCGCGCCGGTCGATCTCGGTCGCGATCGCGGCGAATTCCTCTGCGTCAAACAGCGCCGCGCCGTGATGGTCGGGCCGGTCGCCATAGCCGTCGAGCATGAAGGCGGTGCCGCTGTCGATCACCCCGTCCATGAACAGCTTGACAAAGCCCGAATTCAGCCAGTCGTCACGATAATCACGCGCCAGCGCGCTGGCCTCCTCCAGATCGGAAAGCTGACGGAAGGCGCGGTAATGAAACGGCACCCGGACGCGTGCGTTCAGCCGCCCCTCGTCGTGAAGCTCGGCCAAGAGTTCCAGCGTGTAGCGGTTGCCGTCCATGTTCACCATCGAGGTGATGCCGTGGCGCGCGCAATGCTCCAGCCCGCGTGCGAGGATCTCGCAGTCGCGCGCCCGCTCCGCCGGGGTGGGGGGCAGGTCGGGCTCCAGACCCGTGCTGATGCCGAGATTGACGCGCTCCTCCCCGGCCAGAGTGCGGATCGGCTCGAAGGCGTCAAATTCGCGCAGCTCGCCGGTGGCCAGCCCGTCCTCGCCCATCACCACCTCATTGCCAGGGGGTAGCGTCGCGCCATGCAGGAGCCCGGCCGCGCGCAGCGCCGCCGTGTTGGCCCAGGCGGTGTGATGATCGCTCGCCAGCATGGCGAAAGGCCGCTCGGGCAGGATCGCGTCCAGATCGGCGCGGCTGACCGGCGCACCCAGCATGTCATACTCGGCCCCCTGCGCGAGGATCACCTGCTTGTCGGGCCGGGCCTGCGCCCAGGCTTGGATCGCCTCCGACAGGGCTGCGCGCCCGGTGACCCCGGCGAGTTGCAGATGGTCGAGCTCGGCCCCGCCCATGAACACATGCAGGTGGCTTTCCACGAAACCGGGCAGGACAGTGGCGCCGCGCGCATCGATCACCTCGCAGCCCGGCCCGGCCAGCACCGCGATGTCGTCCGCCGCGCCCACAGCCAGCACCCGCTCGCCGGCCAGCGCGACGCCCTCCGCGCGCGGTCGATCCGGGTCCATTGTCAGAACGCGGGCGTTGGTGACGATCAGACTGGCGCGCTCGGTCATTCGGTCGGGCAAGTTCAGCGCTGCCAATCCGGCTTGCGCTTCTCGATGAAGGCATTGATGCCCTCATCGGTGTCGCGCCAGAGCATGTTCTCGACCATCACCTCGGCGGTGTGGGCATAGGCGCCGCGCAGATCCATCTCGAGCTGTTCGTAGAAGGCGCGCTTGCCGATCTTGACCGCCTCGCCGAGCTTGGCCGCCACGCTCGCGGCCAGTTCGCCCGTCTCGCGCTCCAGCGCCTCGGGCGGCACCACGCGGTTGACGAGCCCCAGCGCCTCGGCGCGCCCGGCATCGATGAAGGCGCCGGTGGTGAGCATCTCGAAGGCCTGCTTGCGCGGCACGTTGCGCGACAGCGCCACCATCGGCGTCGAGCAAAACAGCCCGATATTCACGCCATTGACCCCGAAACGCGTGCCCTCGGCCGCCACCGCCATGTCGCAAGACGCCACAAGCTGGCACCCGGCTGCCGTTGCGATACCGTGAACCTGTGCGATCACCGGCTGCGGCAGGCGCGGGATCGCCTGCATGACATCCGAGCAGCGCGCGAAGAGATCGGCGAAATAGGCCCGCCCGCCATCCTCGGCCTGACGCCCGGCCTGCATCTCCTTGAGGTCGTGCCCGGCGCAGAACGCCTTGCCCGCCCCGCGCAGGATCACCACGCGGGTCTCGGAATCATCCTCCAACCCGGCGAAGGCCGTGGCGAGCGCATCGAGCATCGCATCGGAGAGCGCGTTGAGCTTCTCGGGCGCGTTGAGCGTGAGCGTCGCCACGCCGCCCCTGTCCTGGCGCGTCAGAATCGTGTCGTTCATCTTGTCATTCCTTTCGCTTGCGGCGAAGCATAGGCCAGCCGGAGCGACGGGGAAAGAGCATGGAACTGACGATGACGGCGCCGCAGCTGAGCGCGTTTCTGGCCCGCGAATTTCCGCAGGTCGCCGATGATTTCGTCATCGAGGAGGTGAGCGAGCAGCGGCTCACCGTGCGGCTGAAGGTGGAGGAGCGCCACCTGCGCCCGGGCGGCACGGTTTCGGGGCCCTCGATCTTCGCGCTGGCGGATGTGGCGATCTATCTCGCGGTTCTGGCGCGGGTGGGGCCCAAGGCACTGGCGGTGACGACGAACTGCGCCATCGATTTCATGCGCAAGCCCGCCGCCGGGGCGGACCTGATTGCCGAGGCGCGGATGCTCAAGCTTGGCCGCGTGCTCGCCGTGGGCGATGTGCTGATCCGTTCCGAGGGCGTGGAGGCGCCCGTCGCGCGCGCCTCGCTGACCTATTCGATCCCGCCCGACAAGGCGTGATAAGACAGATGCAATACCCTCTGGCGCGATGATGCAGGATCCCGGCGCGCACCGGCCCGACCGCTCTCAGGGCATCAGCCGGCGGATATAGCCCGGCAGCGCGAAGGCGCCGCGATGGACTTCGGGCGTGTAGTAGTCACACGCGAGCCCCGCCGCCTGCATGCGCCGGCGCAGCACATCGACCGGGGTGCGGCGCGCTTCGCCATCGGTGGCCCAGCCAAACGCCATCGGCCCGCCGGCATAGCTGGGCACGCTGGCAAGGTAGCAGCCCCAGTCGCGAAACAGCGCCTTGAAGGCGCGCATCGTCCCGCGTAGCTCCTCGGGCTGGAGGAAGGGCACGCCGTTTTGCGTGACCAGAATGCCGCCCTCGGCGAGCCGCCCCCTGGCGTGGCCATAGAAGCTGTCGGTGAACAGCACCTCGCCGGGGCCGACCGGGTCGGTCGAGTCAACGATGATCACATCGAAGCGAGCGCCGTCGCCGCGCATGAACTCTGCCCCGTCGGCGATCACCAGATCCAGCCGCGGATCGTCGAACGCCCCCTGCGACAGATTGGGGAGGTATTCCTTGGCGAACTCCACCACGCCCGCGTCGATCTCGACCATGGTGACATGCTCGACATCGGCGTGACGCAGCACCTCGCGCGCCATGCCGCCATCGCCGCCACCGATGATCAGCACGCGCCGCGCCGAGCCATGCGCCAGAATCGGCACATGGCTGAGCATCTCGTGATAGATGAAGTTGTCGCCCTCGGTCGTCTGAACCACATCGTCGAGGGTGAGCACGCGGCCGAAACGCTCATTCTCGAACACGCGCAGGCGCTGATGCTCGGTCTCGCTGTCATAGATCAGCCGATCGATTTTCAGCGCCTGCGCGTAATCGGCATGCAGCGTCTCGAAGCTCCAGTCCTGCATGGCGCTACACCCAATTCGCGGTCAAGGCGGCCCCGGCCACCAGCAGGCCGTACCCTGCCATCACCCCGACCTGCGCACCCAGCGCCATCTCGTCGAACAGTTCAGATATGCTCAGCGCGGCAATGCCGAATACCCCCGTCACGCCGCCAAGAAGGGCGGGGACCAAGCTCTCGCGCACGAAACGCCCCGCGCGCACCAAGCGCCCGATACCTGCGGCCACCGCAATCCCCGCCAACGCCACTGCAAGGCCAAGCATGTTTGCGCTCATGCCGCCCTCTCGACCGGCACCACCCCGTCGCCGCGCAGCAGCTCACGCACCCGCACATCGGAGGTCGCGAAGGCCGACTTGAGCACATCCACCGCGCGCCAGGGCTCGGCATCGCCGCACATGAAAACGTCGAAGGCGCCATAGCCGATCTCGGGCCATGTGTGCACGGAGATGTGGCTCTCGGCCAGCACCGCCACCCCGCTCACGCCCTGGGGGCTGAACTTGTGGGTGTGGATGTGCAGCAGCGTCGCGCCGCATTCCTCCACACAGTCGCGAAACGCCTGCGCGATGCGCGCCTCGTCGTCGAGGCCGGTGCCATCCACCACCTCGATGATCAGATGCGTGCCCGCAAAGACGCGCCCGTCGCGACGGATGAAGTGATCCTCGCGATCGGCGTCGCACAGCGCGTCGGTGACGCGCTGATGGTCGATATTCATGGCCTTGGGGCCACGGAGGTCTTCCGCGTGGGCGCCAGTCTCCAGACCGATCCCCAGTTGGAAGAGGTTGGCGTCATTCATGGCGCTCCCCTTCTTTCCAGCAGACTAATCCAGAGGAACCTTAGCGCCCCCCCTGACCGTCAGGAGATGGGATCGGAACCTCTCGTAGGGAGGCCACCTAAGGCCCCGGCTCCTTGCGATCAAGAGTCGATTTCATCGCGCCCGCCTGGGATCGCGCCGCCGTGAGCGGATTGCGGCGCGGATGCAACGCGGTGCCCCCAAGCCCGTGGCACCGCCGCGCGTATCCCGCCCGCCAGCGCACCCATGTCGATCGGCTTGCTGACATGGCCGTCGAACCCGGCGGCCAGGTATTCCTCGACCTGATGGTGCATGGCGTTGGCGGTCACCGCGATGGCCGGGCAGCGTCGGCGGCCGGCCTCCGAATCGGCGGCCCGGATCGCGTGGAGCACCTCGACCCCGGTCATGTCGGGCATCGAGATGTCGAGCAACAGCACATCGAAGTCACCCGCGCGCGCCGCCTCGACGGCTTCGGTCCCGCTCGACACCACCTGTGCGCGCACGCCGATCCGGTCGAGAAACTTGCCCATGAGAAGGCGGTTGGTCGCATTGTCGTCGGCGACCAGCGCATGCAGCGCCCGCCCGGCATCAAGCGCCAGCGGCGAGTCGTCCGGGCGCGCCGCCTCGGGCGGCGCGGCGCCCGTCGCCGCACCCGCCCCGGCCACTGGCAGGGGCAGGCGCACGGTGACGGTGGTGCCTTCGCTGGCGCGGCTGTCGATGTCGATGCGCCCATCCATCAACTCCACCAGCCTGCGGGTGATCGACAGCCCCAGCCCCGCGCCGCCATGCTTGCGCGTCGTCGAGCTGTCGCCCTGAACGAATTCGTCGAAGATCCGTGAAAGCTGCGCCTCGTCCAGCCCGGGGCCGGTATCGGACACGGTGATGCGGAACTCCTCCGCGGATCCGTCAAAGCGGACGGTGACCGCGCCCCGCTCGGTGAACTTGACGGCATTGCCGACCAGATTGTGGAGCACCTGAAGGATGCGATGCTCGTCGCCGCGCCGGCAGGCAGTCGCCTCCGGATGCGTGGATACGGCGAATTCCAACCCCTTTTCCCTGGCCTTGAGGCGATGCAGGGAAGCAACGCGCCGGGCCAGATCGGTGGGGGCGAATTCCGAGACATCCAGCTCCAGAAGGCCCGCCTCGATCTTCGAGAAATCGAGGATGTCGTTGAGGATCGTCACCAGCGATTCGCCCGAGTCGCGGATGATCCCGATCATGTCGCGCTGCTCGGGGTCGTTGAGGCTGTCCTCCAGCACCGCCGCCATGCCCATGATCCCGTTGAGCGGCGTGCGGATCTCATGGCTCATATTGGCGAGAAAGCGCGACTTGGCCGCGCTGGCCTCCTCGGCGCGCAGCCGCGCCTCGTAAAACGCGGTCACATCGGTCCCGACACCGCGATAGCCCGCGAAATTTCCCTGCGCGTCGAACATCGGCGCGCCGCTGATGCGCACCCAGATGGCACGCTCCCGCCCGGCAGGGTGACGGTAGACGAAATCGCGGAACCGCTCGCGCGCCGCGGTGACGCGCCTGAGCCAGTCCCAATCGGCGCTTGCGATGGTTTCGGGGCTGTCAGCGGCAATTTCCTCGCGCGTACGGCCGAGATGCGCCTCGGGGCTGAGCCCGCCGAGTTCGCGCACCGAGTCCGAGAGATAGGTGAAACGCAGATCGGCGTCCTGCTCCCAGAACCAGTCGCGGCTGACCGAGGCGATGTCGAAAAACCGTGTCTGCGCGGCGTCGCGCTCGGCGAGCGCGCGCTGAAGCTCGGCGTTGGCGGCGGCAAGCTCGGCCTCCTTCTTCGCGCGTTCGACTTCTGCGGCCTTGCGCTCGGAGATGTCACGGGCGCTGAGCAGGAAGCGCGGTGCGCGATCGCCGCCGCGGGTCTTGACCGCAATCGAGGCCTCGTACCAGCGCGCGAAATCCTCGACCTCGATCGGCGCCGTTGGGCCGGAGGTGCGCGCGCTCCAGACCTCGCGCAGCCGGTCCACCAGCATCCCGGCCGCCGTCGCGGGCAGGATGTCGTGCAGGGTCTTGCCGGGGTAGTGGGAGGGGTCGTGGTCAAGCTGCGAGGTGGTCCCGTCGCGCGCGTCGAGGATTCGCCCGTCGATATCGAGCTCGAAAAGCAGATCGGGGATCGCGTCGAGCGTGGCCTGCAGCGCCTCGCTCGCGGCAACCGCCTCCTCCTGCTGGCGCCGCAATTCGGTGATGTCGGAGTGAAACGCCACCAGCTCCCCGGTGCGCGTGCGCCGCTCCACGGTGCGCACCACCCGTCCGTCGGGCAGGAACTGCTCCAGCATCTCACCGCCCTGAGCGCGCCCGGCGAGACGCTCGCGCAGCCACGCCTCCTCGCGCCCCTTCGCCTGCGGCAACTGCCCACGCGCCAGCGCGTAGCGCTCGATTTCCTCGAAGCTGGATCCCGGCACGAGTTTCGGCGCCGTGAACGCATAGAATTCACGGTAGCGTTCGTTGCACATGATCAGCCGGTCATCGGCATCGAACAGCACGAAGGCGTCGGGCAAGGCCTCCACCGCATCGATGAGCCGGTCGCGGGCATCGCGGGCACGCGCCTCGAGCTGCCGCAGACGTTCGGTATTGGCGCGCGTATCGGTGATGTCGGTCTCGACGACGACGAAGCCGCGCACCTCTCCTTTGCTGCCGCGCACGGGCTCTATGTCGGTTTCCACCCAATAGGCCGACCCATCCTTGCGGCACTTGCACAACTCGGTGCGGATGGCCTTTCCGGCCATGATGGTCTCGCGGATATGCGCGCGTATCTGCGCCGTCTCCGGCGGGGCCTTCTGCGCCTCGATGGGTCGCAGCCCGACAACCTCGTCCAACCGAAACCCGGTTTGCGCCTCGAAGGCGGGATTCACCCATTCGATTCGGCGATCCGGGCCGAGGATCATCACCATGTTGGTGGTGTGCTGCGCGACCATTCCGAGCCGTTCCATCCGCAGCCGTCGCTCGCGCTCGAGGGTGACGTCACGAAAGGTTCCGAAGGCGCGGGCCGGGCGTTCATTGAGTGTCTCGGCCATGCCCGTGCAGCGCACCCAGATCCGCGCGCCGTCGGTCCCGCAAAAGGGAAGTTCCAGATCATAGGCCGCCCCCGAAGCAAGAAGCCCCTCGATCGCCGCCGACAGCTCCGCGGCGGCATCGGGCGGAAACCGCGACAGTGCCAGCTCGATCGTCGGGCGGTCCCTGGACGGATCCAGCCCGTAGACATGGAAGATGTTCGACGACCAGAAAAGCTCGTGCGTCTCCAGGTTGATCTCCCATGTTCCCACGCCGGTGGCCCGCTCGACCGTCTCGGCGTGAATCATCCGGCGCTGCTGTTCGGTGATGTCCTGCGCGATGGCCTGCATCGTCCCGTCCGCCAACCGGGTGGCGAAGCGCCATTGCAGACGCCGATAGGCCCCGTCCTTGCCCAGGTAGCGATTGACGAAGAACTTCGAGGCGCGGCCCTGCGTAACGTTATCCATCGCCCGGCGGGTCGCCTCGCGGTCGTCGGGGTGGACGTATTCCAGCAGCGACCCGCTGCACAGTTCCTGCGCGCTCCAGCCCAGCAGCCGCTCCCAGGCCGGGTTGACCTTGATGAACACGTCATCGGGTCCGATCACGCATAACAGCTCCCAGGCGTGATCGAAGAAGAAGTCCGAGTGTGGATACTCGCGTTCAGTGTCGGGCAAGGCAGCGATCCCTTTGCAAATCGACGCGGCGCTCGCCGCTGGGTGCCAATGTAACGCCGAATCGCGTCTGCGAAAGCGTTCGATAGGCGGGCGGGCCGCGATGCCTTGCCGCCGTGAATGGCGCAGGCTTTCCGTCGCGACAGGCGCGCGCGCCCCTCGCAGATCGCTTGACAGGATGGGAAAATGTGAAAAGGGTGAACCCAGTAGCCCATTGTTCGAGGTCATGCCGAAACACTGCTAACCAACCGGCATGGCGCTCAGCGCGGGCTGTCCAGAACACACATGACAGGGAGCTTTACAAATGGCTGAAACAGGATTTCCGGTGTCCCCGGCGCGTGCGCGCACGGTCGGGCTGCTCGGCGGCGCGGCGCTTGCACTTGCGCTGTCGGCCGTCAGCGTCAGCGCCGAGACGCTGCGCTGGGCTCGTGTGGGCGATGCGCTCACCCTCGACCCGCACAGCCAGAACGAGGGGCCCACGCACACGCTCAACCACCATATCTACGAAACCCTCGTCGGCCGTGCGGTGGATGGCACGCTCACCCCGCGGTTGGCGACCGAATGGGGCATCCTCGAAGAGGACGACACCATCTGGG
>PWLT01000266.1 GCA_003558415.1 Hyphomicrobiales bacterium | reverse complement strand
TGCAGCCGCGCCAGCGCGTGATGGGCGGGGTTGGGCTGTGCGGCGAGCAGGTTGGCGCGGCGGGCATTGTAGAAATCATGCACCAGCGCGGGGTCGCGCGCAAAGCCCTCGGGCGTGGCCACATCCTCCAGATCGTATTGCGACCACAGCCCCCCGACATCGCGGAAGGTGCCCAGCCCGCTCTCGGCGGAGACGCCGGCCCCGGTGAGTATGACGATGTTTCCGCCCATGCCGCCTCCATCACTGCGCCCGCTCCGGCTGCGGGCTTGACCTGTGCCCGGCGCGCGGGCTTTGCTGGGCGCAGGAGGTGCCCGATGACCCAGCAGCGCCGCCCGCGCCAACCCCTGCCCGCGCAGGTCGAGGATGCGATTCGCACGCGCGGGCTGCGCGATGCCTATGACAGCCGTCCGCCCTACCAGCGTAACGACTATCTTCTGTGGATCAACGGCGCCAAGCGGGAGGAAACGCAGCAGAAGCGAATCGCACAGATGCTCGACGAACTGGAACAGGGAGATGTCTATATGCGCATGGACTGGCCGCCGGGGCGGCGCGGGAGATGACCCGGCGCGTCCTCTTCGTCTGCCTGGGCAATATCTGCCGCTCGCCCACGGCCGAGGCGGTGTTTCGCACCCTCGCCGCGCGCGAAGGGCTCGATGCACAGGCCGACAGCGCCGGTACCGGCGACTGGCATGTGGGATCGCCCCCTGACCCGCGCATGATCGAGGCCGCCGCCGCGCACGGCTACGATCTGCGCGACCTGCGCGCGCGGCAGGCGGTGGCCGCGGATTTCGAGCGGTTCGACCTCATACTCGCCATGGACCGGAGCAACCGCGCGGCGCTCGAGCGGCTGCGCCCGCGCAATGCCGACACCCCGGTGCGGCTCATGCTCGACTATGCCGGGCAGCCGGGCGCCGACGTGCCCGACCCCTATATGGTGGGCGGGTTCGACCATGTGGTCACCCTGATCGAGAAGGCCACCGGCGGGCTGATCGATTCGCTGCGCCGCTGACCGCGCTCAGGTCGCGCAGTGACGCTCGGCCGCCGAGCCGAAGGCGCGGTATCGGGTCCAGAAGGCACTGTCCCGCGTGCTCGAGGAGGTGCGCATATCCTGTGCCCGCTGCGGGTCGCGGAAGAACCGTGCTGCACGGCGCTGATCGCTGCGGGTGAGCGTCTGGTTGGCGACCGACTGGATACAGCGGCACAGCGCGCGGTTGCCATTGCTCCGGTCGGAGCGCGAACAGGCGGTTTCGATCGGGCCGGCCTGCACAGGCGCGGGCGCCACGGGTAGAAGGAACGCGGCCAGCACCGCGGCAAACAGAATCCTTGTCATGTCTCGTCACTCTGCCTCTGAACTGCCCGATTGCGGCGGTTGATCCGCCGTCAAGCTGGGCCGGTAGCCTTCGATTATGGCGATTTGCGGGCACCGGGCAACGAAAACATTGCCCGGTGCGCTGCGCGAAAGGGTCGCGCCTGTTCAGAACGACCAGACCATCGTCTCGTCGCCCAGCATCGCGGCGGCCATCGCAGGTGGCTGGGCGACGCCGACACCGTCGATCAGCACGCTTTCATCGGCTCCCAGACCAGGCAGATAGATGGCGCAGACCTCGACCGTGGCGCCACGCTCGATGAGCCCCTTGAGCATCCCCTGAGGGCTGAAATCGCGCGGCGGCTGCGGGGCGGTGGCGGATTGGGGCGCATCGGCCAGCGCGAGATCGCCGCCCGGGCCGCATAGCAGCACATGCAGATCATGGCCCTGCTCCATCGCCTGGGTGTTCAGCACCATGGCCATGAGCTGGGTCTGCGGGTTCTCGGCCGTGACCACGGTCACGAGCGGGCGCGCCTCGTCGGCCAGCGCCGGCGCGGCGGCAAGGGTGACGGCCAATGCGGCGGCGAATGCGGGTGTCTTGGTCATCAGAATCTCCTGTGTTCGATGCACGCCCACCCTCACGCACAAAAACATATATAGCAATTCGATAATATGTCGCAGGCCGCCTCTCCCCGTACTGGCCCCATTGACCAAGCCTCGAAACCCCCGCATATCGGCGCCCATGACCGAGCTCGCATATATCCGCAACTTCTCCATCGTGGCGCATATCGACCACGGCAAATCCACGCTGGCCGACCGGTTGATCCAGCTCACCGGTACGGTGGCCGAGCGCGACATGAAGGAGCAGCTCCTAGACGCGATGGATATCGAGCGCGAGCGCGGCATCACCATCAAGGCCAACACGGTGCGCATCGACTACCCCGCGAAGGATGGCCACACCTATGTGCTCAACCTCATCGACACGCCCGGCCATGTCGATTTTTCCTATGAGGTGTCGCGCTCCATGCAGGCGGTGGAGGGCTCGCTTCTGGTCGTCGATGCCTCCCAGGGGGTCGAGGCGCAGACGCTGGCCAATGTCTACACCGCCATCGAGGCCGATCACGAGATCGTGCCGGTGCTCAACAAGATCGACCTGCCCGCCGCCGACCCCGAGCGCGTGAAGGCCCAGATCGAGGATGTGATCGGCATCGACGCCTCAGATGCGATCGAGATCTCGGCCAAGTCCGGCCTCGGCATTCCGGAGGTGCTCGAGGCCATCGTGACGCGCCTGCCGCCCCCCACGGGGCGGCGCGACGCGCCGCTCAAGGCGATGCTGGTGGATTCGTGGTATGACGCCTATCTGGGCGTTGTCGTGCTGATCCGCGTGATGGACGGGGTGATCCACAAGGGCGATCGCATCCGCATGATGCAGACCGGGGCGGTTCACAATATCGACAAGCTCGCCGTGCTCAAACCCGCCATGCTGGACACGCCCGAACTCGGCCCCGGCGAGATCGGCATCCTCACCGG
>PWLT01000082.1 GCA_003558415.1 Hyphomicrobiales bacterium | reverse complement strand
GGCGAGCTGCGGGACGCGGCCGACCGGCTGACGCGGGGCTTCGCCATGCTTTCCGAGGTCGAACGGTCGCTCTGTCCACACGGCGGTTCGCGGCAGGTTGCCCTGACGGTGTCGCAGACCTTTGCGGAAACCTGGTTGCCACGACATCTGCCGTCGCTTTTCGCCCGGCGCTCGGGGGTCGACATCCGGCTGGAGACGACGTGGGAGGTGGTGGATCTGCGCCGCTCCGATATGCACTTTGCCATCCGCTTCATGGGTCCGCCTGATGCCGACCACCGTGCGATCGACCTGATGCCGAGCGGCGTCGTGCCAGTCTGTACGCCAAACTTCGCGGAGCGCTATCGACTTGGACCAGGGACACGAAGCCTTGCCGGTGTGCCTTTGACCCGGATTGAAGTGCCGACCTCGGACCCGGACTGGGCCGACTGGCCTGAATGGAGCCGGCGGACGGCGATCCCAATCGAAGACCCCGGAACGACGCCCGCTCCGGTTCCGCAGGTCGCTGTGTCCGGAAGCAGCCTGCGCCTTGCACGCTTCGGAATTGGGCTGGTGCTCGGAGGCATTTCCGAGGTCCTCCATGCGGTAGACGACGGGACACTCGTGATGCCGCTGGGGCGGCCTTCGGTCGTGCCAGCGAGCTATTGGCACCGGCTGATCTGGCTGAAGGAGCGTCGCCTTGGCCCTGATCAGCGTGCGGTTCGCGACTGGATCGCTGAGCATGCCGCGACCGACCGCTCCCGGATGGAGGATCTATTCGGCGCCTGACAGTCCCGTTTCGGTGGATGCGGGTGGATGTCAGATTGGAACTTTGCGTTTCTCGCCGAATGCTTTGCCGTCAAGAGCCGCTACGAGGCACACATGGGGCGACGACGGGCAGCCCCTGCGGCGCGCGTGTCCCGGTCGCGCCGAGCTTGAAGGGAAGGTTCCTCTGCGGATCGCAGGAGGGCGGAAAATCCCCTTGACATGCGCCTGCCGCTCAACCCGCTGCGCAACGCACGGATGGTAGGCTATCACTGCTGCCTTTCGGACCCGCTTGCGCGCGGCGCCGATCACAATTTCGCAGAGCTGGTAACGTGAAAGGGATCTATCGGTTCGTACTCGCAGGTAGCGCCGTCTGGATAAGGGCTTCGAGTTCCTGCGCTCCCTTCATAATAGGCGTCGTGTCGCGGTAGGCGCGGGCGATCAGGAACAGCCCTTCATGTGTGGCTTCCACCATGAGCGCGAGCGTCTCGGCGCGCGGGGAAGGCACTCCTGCAGCGACGAGGGCGTCGCGAACGACACTGGTCCATTCCTCGAATGCCTGCCGGCAGAGCGCCTCAATTTCCGCGACATCACCCGGATCATCCAGGATCAGGGGCGCCACCGGGCAGCCGAAGGTATAATCGGATGCCGCCATCATCCGTGCGGTTTCCTCGATGAAGGTCCGCAAAGCTCTGGCCGGGTTGGAGGATTCTGAAAGCGTGGTGCGCAGGAACTCTGTCGTCTGGGCAATGGACAGGCGCGTTGCGTCGCGCACAAGCTGATCCTTGCCTCCCGGGAAATGGAAATAGAGAGAGCCGCGCGGGGCTTCGGCCTCGACGAGAATCTCGTTGAGCGACACGCCGTGGTAACCCCGATGCTGAAGCAGCCGGGCTGTCGTCTCGATCATCCGCTCGCGCGTCGGTGCCATCATGACACATTCATACCGCATTGACAATTGTATGACAAATGGTCTACATACTATGTAGGTCGTCATACATATACGACTGATCAATCCGACGCGAACGGGAGGTTCGACCATGACCTTGATCCAGCAGTTCGATGCCCCTCAAGACATCGTCACGGAAAGGCTGTGCACCAGGAGCGGGATTACGCTTTCCTATGACAAGTTCGGCCGCGGCCCGCCCCTCGTCCTCGTCCATGGCAGTTTCACCGATCACCGCTCCAACTGGCAGTTCGTGGCGGACGCGCTCGCGCAGAACTTCACTATCTATGCCCTTGCCCGGCGCGGACGCGGCGACACCGATGCGACCCAGGACCATAGCATGGAGGACGAGGCCGAGGATGTTGGCGCCCTGATCCGCGAGATCGATGCACCGGTGGTCCTGCTCGGACATTCCTACGGTGCGCAGGTTGCGCTCGCGGCCGCGCGGGCCATGTCATCGCGAATCGAAAAGCTCGTCCTCTACGAGCCGCCGGGAAAGCACATCGTGACCGGTGAGACATCGGCGCGCCTCGAGGAACTTGCCCGGGCCGGGGACTGGGACGGATTCACCACGACCTTCTTCCGCGACGTCATCTCCTTGCCGGAAGATGAGCTGGAGGAATTGCGGCAGAGCCCGCTCTGGGCGCAGACGGTGGCCGACGCCGCGTGCACTCTTCACGACATGCGCGCGCAAAGACGGTACGATTTCGACGCACGGCGGTTCGCCGAGCTTCACCTGCCGGTGACCCTGCAAATCGGGACTGAAAGCCCCCGGTCACTTTACGGCACCGACGCGCTTATGGCCGTCCTTCCCGATGCGCGCGTGCAGGAGCTTCCCGGACAGGGGCACGACGCGATGCTGACCGACCCGGCCATGTACGTCCGTCAGGTGTTGCAGGACCTGACGACGTGAGTCCCGGAAGCCCCCTGACAGGCGCCGGAGGACACCTACGCGGCGGAAATCAGGGCCGTTCGCCTATGTAAGTCAATCCACGCGGTGCTCGGAAGCGGCATCCCCCCGGTTCACGCCGTCTTGGTCGCGGTGACGATCAGCGCCGGCATCGTGAAGGTGATCGATCCGTCCGGGCGGACGAAGGGGCGGAGTTCGTGTTCAGCGGCCTCGCGCAGGCGCGCCGCCTCATCGTCGCCGATTAGCCCGCCGAGCGTCCAGATGCAGGAATGCTCTGTCTCTACAAGATCGGCGACGGAGGGGAAGTGGACATGGCCGTCGTGACGCGACACCGTCGCGCTTGCAAACACCGTCTCGGCAAGGGTGCGAAGCTGCGCGGCGTCGCCCATAGCGAAGGGCGCGCGCATCGCATCGCCGATTTCCCGGCCGCATTGCCTGTCGAGCAGCCGCGCCAAGCTGTCGTAGCCAGGCGCGGTGTCGACCGCGTCAAAGACCGCGACGGCGAGGCGACCGCCGGGCGCGAGCACACGGTGCATCTCGGCGAAGGCGCCGACGGCGTCATCGAAGAACATCATGCCGAACTGGCTGACGACGGCGTCAAATGTGGCGTCCCCGAATGGCAGCGCCTCGGCGCGCCCCTCGCGCCAATCAACCGCAACCGGCTTCGCTCGCGCCACGGCAAGCATCTCCGGATTCGGATCGAGGCCGGACACGGCGCCCTCGGGGCCGGCGCGCTCGGCGGCGGCGAGGGTGAGCGCGCCGGTGCCGCAGGCGACATCGAGCACACGGTCGCCAGGCCGAATGCCCGCGGCCTCCGCGACCACGGGGCCCCACCGGGCGAAAAGCGCGGGAACGAAGGCGCGGTCGTAAATCACGGCGGGATCTGCTGTGCGGGTGTCTGCAGTGTTGGGCATGGTCGTGTTCCTTCTGTCTGGCCCAGGCCCGTCGCGACCGGACCGCCGGCGGACCCGGGTATTGTGTGCAGCGGCGTTCGGGCGCGGGCCGGGCGGCAGATCGTGATCGCGGCTCCGGACGCTTTGCCGAAACTTCGGCAACGATGGCGTGCGCGTGGTTCCCACCCGGGCACTGCGACGCAGCGGCGATCCTACTGTTCGAGCTGGGCTATCAGGGCCGTTGTGTCGTAATAGTCGGCTTCGCGCACGATCCGGTCGCCTTCTGCCTCGAGGATACTGCAGGCCACGACCGAAACCGTCCTGCCAGTGGGTTGGATTCCCTCCAGCGTTCCGCGATGCGTGCCGCTGAAGCTGTATTCAATGACCGACACCATGTGGTCCGGGACATGCTGACGCCGGACGGTGATGGCCAGATCCGGGAAGGCCGACGTCATCGTCTCGACCTCGGCGATGACGGGGTCCGGGCCGAACACCTCGACGCCGTCTCCCGATACATGGACCGAGTGCGCATCGAACAGCTTCTGGAGGTTCTCGAAGTCCCGTGCCTGGATCGCGTCGAACATCGTCTTGTGAAGCTCGGCAGCTGTTGTCATAGTCTGATTTCCTTTCGGACGTGAAGCCCCTTCCATGGACCTATCGCACGAGCAAACGTATCTTGGGGCATGGCCCGATCCCATGACCGAGAAACTGGATCACAAGCTCCTGCGTCCGGGAATGAGGCCGGCCTTGAGACGCTGCTGAACGCGCCTGCGGTCGAGGGCGTCGCGTCACCGGGGAAGTGGCGGCACGATCCGCTATCAGACGTCCTGCGCACGGTGAAGCTGACCGGGGCGCTCTTTTTCGAGGTGGATGCCGCCGCGCCTTGGGGCGTCGACGTGCCGCGGGCCGATCGCATTGCACCACTGGTTCTGCCCGGCGCGCAGCATGTCGTGTCCTACGACATCGTGCTACAGGGGTCGGGCTGGGTCCGCATGGCAGGCATGGCCCCAGTCCGGTTCGAGAGTGGCGACATCCTCGTATTCCCGCATGCCGAGCCTTATTCGCTACTGAGCGCGCCTGACCAACAGCCCGAATTCGACTTCGATGCGACCGTGGCATTCCTGCGCGACATGGCCGCCGGCAAGCTTCCCTACACTGTCCGCGAAGGTGGCAACGGGCCCGAACGCACCCAGTTCATCTGCGGTTATCTCGGCTGCGACATGCGACCCTTCAACCCGTTGCTCTCCACGCTGCCGCGGTTCATCAGGGTGAAACGCTCCTGCCTCGGTCCGGAGGATCTGCTGAATCGGTTGATCGCGCTGACGCTCGCGGAATCACGGATTCGGCGATTCGGCGGCCATGCCATCGGGCTCGGGCTGAGCGAGTTGATCTTCGTTGAGGTCCTCAGGCGCCATCTCGAAACCCTGCCGGACGGGCAGCGCGGCTGGCTTGCCGGATTGCGCGACCCCGCGGTCGCGCGGGTGCTGGGCCTGCTGCATTCGGAACCGGCGCGGCAATGGAGCCTCAACGAACTGGCACAGGAGGCGGGGCTGTCGCGCGCCGTCCTGGCAGAGCGATTTGCACATTTCGTCGGATATCCGCCAATGCGGTATCTCACGCGTTGGAGAATGCAGGTCGCCGCAAGGCAGATTGCGGACCGGAGGTTGAACATCGCCGCCGCAGCCCATGAGGTCGGGTACGAGTCCGAGGCCGCCTTCAGCCGTGCGTTCAAGAGGGTGACCGGCAAGACACCCGCTCTGTGGCGCGACGAGGTGCGCGGCACAGGGTAGGGCGTCCGACTTGCACGGCATTGTTTCGTGCATCCGGTTCCCGCTTGGGGCCGGCGCTCAAGCGGCGCACGCCCGTGGGCTGAACAGAATGCCCGGCAGCAGATCTCAGAGCGTTCTCTCGATCCGCGGCGCGAAGGCCGAGCCGAACCGCACGCGGTAATCGGCCGGGGACATTCCGGTGTGCCGCTTGAAGACCTCGCGGAAAAAGTCGAGATCCTCGTACCCGACATCGCGTCCGATGAGCTGGATCGGTTCGCTGCCGCCTTCAAGCCGTTGGCGCGCGGCGGCGAC
Organism: Hyphomicrobiales bacterium; assembly: GCA_003558415.1. Lineage (GTDB taxonomy): Bacteria > Pseudomonadota > Alphaproteobacteria > Rhodobacterales > Rhodobacteraceae > Alkalilacustris. Next base: position 5,737 of record PWLT01000082.1, on the reverse strand, counting down.
ACGCAGCTCCTGCAGATAGGCGCCCGGCAGCTTTCCGGTTGCCGCCTTGAACCGCCGGGCGAAGTTGCGTGGGCTCATGCCGATCCCCTTGGCGATCTCTTCAAGCCGGATCTGCTGCGCGAAGTTCTCCTGAATCCATTCTTCCGCACGTCGAATCCGAGTATCCTCATGCGGCCGCGAGATGGGCAGTACGGCATATCCGGACTGATAGGTTCGCGGCATGTCGATCAGCAAGGCCCGCGCCGTATCCAGCGCCACCTGATGGCCGCAGAGCTTCTCGACCAGGTAGAGCGCGAGGTCGATCGCGGAATAGACGCCACCACCACAGAAAATCCGGTCATGTTCGGTGACCAGAAACTCCGGCTGCCAGTCCACCTTAGGGAAGAGCTGCGCATAGTCGCTTGCTGCGGCCCAATGCGTCGTTGCGCGCCGTCCGTCGAGCAGGCCGGCCGCTGCCGCGAAAGCAACGCCGGTGCAGACCAGCGCGAGCATGGCGCCGGCTTCGTACTGCTTCTTCAGCCATGGCACCAGCGGTGCGTGTCGCGTGAGCATCGCCTCGACATCGATCCCGCCGGTGGGAATGAAGACGAGGTCGGTCCCGTCGATCTCGCCGATGGCCGTCTCGGCATTGATGAGCATCGGCGCCGCGCACCGCACTGGCTTACCGTCCACCGACGCGGTGGTGACATCGAAATGCTGCTGAAGCTCGTCATCGACGAACGTGTTCCACAGCGTTCCGGCACACTGGAATACCTCCACCGGACCAATGGCAGTCGATGGGAGCCCCTCATTCAGCAGGATGACCGAAACGCGGATCATCGCGCGCCTGTCAGTTTCGCCCCGCCAGCCTGTCAGATTTGACCCGTTCAGCGCAAGGGCCGGTCATGCTGTCATGTCATGACTACCGCAGAACCAGAAAGGAGGAGACAATGAGATATCTCGCAAACAGCGCGTTCGCCGCCATCCTCGTCATTGCGGCACCCGCAGTCGCCGTGGCCCAGGACGCTCCGCAGTTCATGCAGGACACCTTTCCGCAGGCGGCCGTCGAGGGGGCGTGGCAGGAGTTCCAGGCCATCAATGACCCGGACGGTGCGCTTGACGCGCAGACGAAGGAACTGATCGCGCTCGCAGTGGCGGCACAGGTGCCCTGCGACTACTGCGTCTATTACCACACCAAGGCCGCCGAGGCACATGGCGCGAACGACGCCCAGATCCGCGAGGCGCTTGCCTCGGCCGCATCGGTGCGCAAGTGGAGCACGGTGCTCAACGGCGCACAGTATGATCGCGATGCATGGCAGCAGCAGGTCGACGCGATATTCGCGGCCGAATAGGCGCGGGCATTCGTCATTCATCACCACTGCGCGGGCCGCCCGTCCGAAGGCGGCCCCGTAGCGTTTGCGTCATGGAGCACAGCGGGCGGCCTTCGACGATCGAAGGGCGCCGCAGCGCCCGACATGCGTCGGGAAAGGGGGGTGCGGAATGCGAGGGCAGCGCAGGACCTACCCGGGCCATTCGAGGCGTTCGGATCATCACGGGCTCGTGTCACCTTCGGGCGCCGCCGTCGTCACGGGCGGGCAGGATCGCGCCGAGATAGACCCCGGAGAGGACAAGCGCACCGCCGATGTAGAAGTCGGCGCCCACCCGTTCATCCAGAAGGATCGCGGCCAGGCCCAGGGCGACCACCGGCGCGAGCACGAACTGATAGGACGCCGCAGACGCGCTCCAATGGCGTAGAACATACATGACCAGAAGGAAGGTCCCGATGGTGCCGATCGTGGAGAGGAAGGCGAAGGCCGCCCAGGTCTCGGTGAGCCTCGGCCAAGCGGGTGTCTCACCCGTCAGGAGGGACAGGACGATCAGCGCCGTTGCCCCCAGCGTCATCGCGACGGCATTCGCGGCGACCAGGTCTTCGGGGGGATGGAGCTTGAGGATGATCCCGGCCTGCGCCGCGCAAGCCGCTGCCCCGACCAGCGCCAGCAGGGAAAGCCCGGGGATGAACTGCCCGGCCTGCTGATGAAAGATGACGGCGATGCCGGCCACGGTGATGATTGCGCCGGCAACCCCGCGCCAGTGGAACCGTTCGAGCCCCTGTGCGAACGCAAGAAAGAACGTGATCAGCGGCACGAGCGACAGTAGCATCTGGCCATAGGCGGCACTGACCTCGACCAGGCCCCAATAGACGAGCGCGAAATAGGCCGCGATACCGGTCACGCCGTAAAGCATGGCTGCCATGAGCGAGCGCCCCCGGGGGAAGGGAACCCGACGCAGACGCATCAGGGCATGGAAAAGGAACGCCGCGACCAGAAAACGCGTTCCCGCGCCCCATAGCGGCGCAAGCTCGCGATTGCTGAAACGGATGGCGACGATGTTGCCGGCGATGAGCAGCACAACCCCTGCAAACGCCATCAATGGCAGCGCAGCGCGAACCGGCCCTGATATCGCGCGCGAATGGAGCATCCCCGTAGCGTAGCCGAAACCCGTTGCGACCGCCACGGTTACTCGAGTGAAGGACATAACGTCGGACTTACAATCGGATCGTAGCCGTGATCAGACGGCCGTCTGCGAAGGCTTACCATTCAGACGACCCTGAAACTGATTTTTACTCTGCACCGCCGTATGACAGCATAGAGCCCGAAATCGACACTTGAGCACTCTGCTGTCATTGCGTCTTTCAAGCATTCAAGGGGTGCAACAGCTCAGTTATCCGGCTTCTCAACCATAGGTGTGGCGGACTCTCAGAAAACCGACGGTGCCAAATCAGAACCAAGCGGGCCGGATCCACGGGGATCGGAGGCTCAAACACTGTGAGACTTGCTGATTTGGCAATGCGATGTGCCAACGCGGATGGAAGCAAGGCAATGAGGTCCGAACCGGCGACGGCGCGGTATACTCCAGAGAAAACTGGCAGGGTCATTGCCACACTACGTTCGCGCCCGATCCGCGCAAGGGCCTCATCCCCAAGGCCTTTAGGATTGCCTTCAGTCGAAAGCAGGACATGCCCCAGGTCGCAGAAGAGGTCGAGCGGCATAACATCGCCTGGCGCAAGCGCAAGCTCGGTTGTCCTTGGATGAGCCTTCCTCGCAATGACAGAGAAGGATGAACTGAATACCGGTTGGCCTTCTGCCCAGTCGGGCAAAGGCGTTTCAGGGAGCAAGGCAAAATCCACGTCGTGGCTTGCCAAGGTGCCAACACGGTCGTCTGGGACAAGGTCAACCAGGTGAACACGCACTGAAGGAGCATGTGCTGTCAAATGCTCGGCCAATGCTGGCAGGAGCATTTCAGCAAAGAAGTCGCTGCCCGAAATCCGGAAACTGTGTTCTGCGGTCGCAGGGTCGAACGTATCCTGTGCGCCGATCAGCGCTTCGACACGGCTCAGAATGTCTTGAAGCGGTTCTTTGAGTGAGAGGGCGAACTCGGTCGCTTCGAGCTTCTGTCCGCTCCGAAAGAACAACTCGTCGCCGAGAGACAGGCGAAGCCTTTTCAGCGCTCCGGATACGGCTGGCTGGGACAGGCCCAAACGCGCACCGGCCCTAACGGTGGAATGCTCAATCAGCAGCGCATCGAGCACACGCAGAAGGTTCAGATCAAAACTGGATAAATTTGCCATGCCAATTGATATCATATTATCTATCGATTTAACAGATTAACCTGGCGCGAGTAGCCTGCGATCAGTTCCAACGATCAGCCCAAGGAGGATCAATATGCTGAATCGCCCCCGCACCTATAACATTCTGAACATACTCATGAAGTTCCATGCTTTTCCGTCCGAGACGATGGACAAGTTCTGCTTTGTCGAATGCCTTGTCCCGGTTGGAGCCGGTGCGCCGCCGAACCACCACGCAGGCGAGACGGAGTCGTTCTATGTCATCGATGGGCAGATTGGTTTCATGGTCGATGGAAAGGAAATCCTGGCTGGTCCGGGCGATCACGTCGCAATTCCCGATGGGGCTGTTCACGCGTTCCAAGCTGTCGGAGACAAGCCGGCCCGCCTCTTGATCATCAACGCGCCCGGACACATGCACGACAGGTTTTTCACCGAAATCGGACACCCCCTTCCCGAGGGCCAAACCGAACTGCCGGAACCCAGCGAGCCGGATATTCCGTCAGTGTTATCCATCGCGGAGAAAGTTGGCATGACATTTGTGGCTCCGGCCGAAGCACCAGCTTGACGCGACCCGCAAAGCGCAAGCACGACAGGTGCGGGACGCAAACAGCGCCCGCTCCTGTACTACCCAGACATGAGAAAGTCGGCTTTTTTCCGCGCGTTGTGTGAATTCGCTCATCGCAGAATTTGCGTTTGCAGCGAAAGTCCGGTCTGCCGGGCCGCGGCGCAGCATGCCCAAAGGTGGACAAACGGCAGGTGTGGGCCGTGCATGGCGATTCGGGCGTCACATGCGAAGGGCGGGACGCGCGCTTTCGCCGCACGACAAGCGAACATCGGAGATACCCAGGGAGCGCTCTTTGCGAACTCGCGGTTACGCGTGCTCTCCTTCCTCCTGGTTCTCAGACGACGCGAGGTGGTAGGGGCGCACGAGACAATCGGCGGGGATGCCCCATTCCGTATTTAGCCGGTGGATCATGGCCACAGTGAGGGCGCGCCGACGATTGAGGATTTCCGACGCACGCGAGGCGGACTCGAAGAGGCGCCCAAGATCTGCCTGGTTGCGGCCTGTTTCCTCCATGTGTGCTCTGATCACTTCGACCGGTTCAGCATCAGGCATCGGGAAGTGCCTGTCTTCGAAGTGCTCCACGAGGTCAAGGAGAAGGTCAAGATGGTCGCCGTCGGCGGTTCCGGGCTCGGCCCCCCAAAGGCGCTCGATTTCACGAAGCGCCGCTTCGTGATCCTCAACAGTTCGGATAGGGCGAATCTCCATATCCGTTCTCCCTTCAGAATTGCGAGACTGTGAGAGCGTCGATACGGTCATACTCGGCATGCGTACCGATAAACTTGATGAAGGCGACGCCCCGCTGATAGTCAAATGCAACGATCATCCGGTAGTTGCCTCCATGGATTTCGAACCTGACGCGCTCGGCGTTCAGTGGCCTGCACTTGGAGAAGGAGGACTGTACCTGCTGCGGCGTCTTCCAGTTTGCGGCCTTGGCAACCCGATACCAGTGCTCAAGAGCTGGCCTCGCATCGGGGTGACGCTCAGTGAACTGGATGATCGTGTTGCGCGCAATGATCCGCACGGCCTACTTTCCCATATTGGGAATATGGCGCAGGACTCTTCCGATGTCAACCTGCAGGTTAAGCAGTGCATATTGGCCGGCGGCGAAGCGCATCACCGGATACTCGACAGTGGATCTTGCCCGTCGATAACTTGCTGCATCTGCTCCGCCGGCCCGGCACCGTGCTGCATCCGCCGCACGGTCAGAAAGACGTTCCCGGTCTTTTCGGCCCAGCGCCTGCCGATGATGTCCTTTTCACGCGCTTCCTGCGCCGTGACCAGGTGCTCGCCCTTGTACTCGACCACGAAGATCCGACCATCAGTCAGGCGGGCGATAAAATCCGGATAGAAACGGGCCTGCACGCGCGGCATCCAGAAGCTGGACGGATGCTTCGGCAGGTTGCGCACCCACAGATCGACGGCCTCCAAGCTGTCCAGTGCCCAGGCGCATTGAAACTCGTCGCCTCCCAGATCACCGTCGATCAGCGGCACGCGGTCTGGGCCGAGCAGGTGGCGTTTGAGTCGAAACGCCCCGGTCGGCGTGGTGGGCACGTTGGCATAGCTCTCCG
>PWLT01000312.1 GCA_003558415.1 Hyphomicrobiales bacterium | reverse complement strand
GGGCCGGTCGAGATGCGCGAATTCGCGCTTTTCCGCGCCCATCTGGGCGCGCGCAGGGCGGATTACGAGATTCTTGCCAGCTACGCCCTGGAAGATGCGCGCTGACTCCACGGGGGGAAGCCGATAGAGCGCAACGCGCTCTATGATCCGTGCGGCTCGGTCCCCATGCCCATTCCGGGCTCACGCGGTAAGCTCGCCCTCCAGCGCGCGGTCGATCAGCGCGATGGTCTCATCGACGCCGTAAAGCGCGATGAAGCCGCCGAAGCGCGGGCCCTGGCTCGCGCCGAGCAGTACCTCGTAGAGCGCCTTGAACCAATCGCGTAGCGGCTCGAAACCGTGCTCCTTCCCAACGGAATAGACGAGGCTTTGCAACGCCTCCGCGTCCGGTCCGCCATCCCAGCTGCGCAGCCGCTCGCGCAGATCCTCCATCGCCGCGCGTTCGCGTGCATCGGGGGCGCGGAAGCTGCGCGCGGGCGCCACGAAGTCGTGGAAGTAACGCACCGCGAATTCGGCCGCCGCGTCGAGATCGGGATGTGTCTCGGGCGCGGCGTCGGGGGCGTAGCGGCGGATGAAACCCCATAGCCGCTCCTTGTCCTCGGCGGCCGAGACGCTGGCGAGGTTGAGCAGCATCGAGAACGTCACCACCATGCGGCTTTCGGGCACATCGCCGCCATGGATATGAAAGACCGGATTGGCGAGGCGCTTGTCGATATCCTGATCGGGATAGGCGCGAAGCTGCTGGTGGTATTCGTCCACCGCCTTGGGGATCACGTCGAAATAGAGCCGCTTGGCGGTCTTGGGCTTGAGATACATGAAATAGGACAGGCTCTCGGGCGCGGCGTAGCGCAGCCAGTCCTCCATCGACAGCCCGTTGCCCTTGGACTTGGAGATCTTCTGCGCATTCTCGTCCAGGAACAGCTCGTAATTGTAAAGCTCCGGCGGGCGGGTGCCCAGGGCTGCGCAGATCTTGGCGGACAGCTCCGCCGAGGGGATCAGATCCTTGCCGTACATCTCGTAATCGACGCCCAGCGCCGCCCAGCGCATGCCCCAGTCGGGCTTCCATTGCAGTTTGACATTGCCGCCGGTGACCGGGATCTCCACCTTCTCGCCATCGGGCTCCTGATAGACGATGGTGCCCTTGGCCACATTGCGCTCCAGCGTGGGCACCTGCAGTACGCGCCCCGATTTCGGGCTGACGGGCAGGAAGGGCGAGTAGGTCTCTGCGCGCCCTGCCTCCACCCCGCCCAGGCTGGGCAGCATGATCGCCATGATCTCGTCGAACCGCTCCAGCACCGTGAGCAGCGCTTCGTCAAACCGCCCGCTGGCATAGTATTCGGTGGAAGAGGCGAATTCGTACTCGAACCCGAACTGGTCGAGAAAGGCGCGCAGGCGCGCGTTGTTATGCGCGCCGAAGCTGTCATGGGTACCGAACGGGTCGCGCACGCGCGTCAGCGGCAGGTGCAGATCGGCCTCCATCGCCTCGCGGTTCGGCACGTTGCCGGGCACCTTGCGCAGCCCGTCCATGTCGTCGGAAAAGCACACCAAACGCGTGGGGATGTCGCTGATCACCTCGAAGGCGCGGCGCACCATCGTGGTGCGCGCCACTTCGCCGAATGTGCCGATATGGGGCAGGCCGGATGGGCCGTAGCCTGTCTCGAACAGGACATGGCCCTTTTCGGGCGCGCCCTTCTCGTAGCGCTTGAGAATGCGCCGCGCCTCCTCGAACGGCCAGGCCTTCGATTTCATCGCGGCATCGCGAAGCTCGGTCATCACGGCATCCTCATGCTGGGCCGGACCCGCGCCCGGCAGGCCCCGGTTCCTATTGCCCCGCCCCCACGAGGTCAATATTCTGCGCCGCAACAGACGCGTCCGCGTCTCTTTCCACAGAAGGACCAGGCGACATGGACGATTCCCCACCAGCCCTGTCGGCGCAAGACAGTCTTATCGCGATCATGATCGCCGTGTCGGCCTCCGATGAGCATATCCGCACATCGGAGCTCGTGACCATTCAGCAGATCGTCAATCATCTGCCGGTCTTCGCCGGATACGACCCGGACCGCATGCGTGTGGTGGCGCAGACGGTCTTCGACCTGCTGGAGGAGGATGACGGGCTCGACTCGCTGTTCGGTCTGGTGCGCGATGCCTTGCCCGCGCGTCTGTTCGAGACGGCCTATGCGCTGGCCTGCGACGTGGCCGCCGCCGATGGCAAGCTCATGCAGTCCGAGCTGCGCCTGCTCGAGGAGATCCGCCACGAGTTCGAGATCGACCGGCTGCACGGCGCGGCGATCGAGCGCGGCGCCCGCGCGCGGCATGCGCGGCTCTGACAGTTCGCGATACCACCGCCTATCGCACCGGCCGACACGCGCCGCGCGGTGCGGTAGCGTCGGGGCCTGTGCGCGTGAACGCCGCTAGCGGGTGTCCTCGCTCAGCCGGCGGGTCACGTAATCCGTGACGAGCTGCATGGTGGGTTCCATGTAGTCGTTCTCGAAGAAATGCCCGGCGTCCTCGATCTGCTCATGCGTGACAGTGATGCCGCGCTGTTCCTGCAGCTTGGCCACCAGCGTCTCGGTGTCCTTGGGGGGCGCCACCCGATCGGCGGTGCCGTTGATGATCAGCCCCGAGGCGGGGCAGGGGGCGAGGAAGGTGAAGTCGTACATGTTGGCCGGCGGGGCCAGCGCGACGAAGCCGCTGATATCGGGCCGGCGCATCAGAAGCTGCATCGCGATCCAGGCGCCGAAGCTGAACCCCGCCACCCAGCAGTGTTTGGCGTTCTGGTTCATCGCCTGAAGATAGTCGAGCGCGGCGGCGGCATCGGAAAGCTCGCCCACCCCCTGGTCGTATTCGC
>PWLT01000114.1 GCA_003558415.1 Hyphomicrobiales bacterium | reverse complement strand
TTTCTCGACCACGTCAGGAAATGTCACCGACGCTATCATACTTCAGTATCTGGAGTTGCATTCCAAGCGCGATGCTACCGGCGTCAGCCGGTAGTCGTTCACTCGCGCGCGGATACATGCTGGCGCAGCGGTTCGGGCGCGGGCGGCATCCTTGACGCCACCGACTCGCCACGCATGGCTGAACGTCCGAATCGAGGTGAACCCGCATGGGAGACCTGTTACGCTCTGCCTATGTTGCGTTTCTTCAACCTGTTCGGTCAGTCGACCGCGCTGAATGCGCTTGATGACGCGCTGCGGGCCGCCGGGTTGCATCCGGTGCTCGTGCCGGACGCCGTCAAGCTCACGGTGATACGACTGCACAAGGAGGAGGCCAGGGCACGGGGCCCGGACGCCGCGTATGGCGAGGCAGCCCAGCTGATCGCCTATTGCATGCACGGCCGCGAGACGTTCATCGAGAGCAACGGCACCCATGCTGCGGAGCAAGCCGAGCACCGCCTGGAGGTCGCGATCGATGCGGGCGACTCCCTTGATGCCAAGCTCGTTCTTCTGGCCCTGCATTCGGGTTTGATCGCTCCGGAAGTCGCCGAGCGGTTCGACATAGAGGCACACTGACCCTGCGGCGGTGCAGCTGGCGCGTAGTCATCGGTTGCAGCGCCTGCTTGAAGCGGCCCTGGTGGGATGGGACGGGTCAGCTTTGCGGGCCTGCCGACCGTTCGCCGCGGTCGAGGTGCAGGCTGCCCAGAGCGACGGCAATGCGCAGGGCCGCGTCTACCTGTCCGGTCTTCGCTTGTGTTGCAAGGCATTGACATGGCAACGCCCCCTATAATAACGTTCAAACGATCATCAGCGGAGGTCCGCACATGTGGCGGCGGCATGTGTGAGATTTTTCAAACATGCGCCACCCGCGCGCTGAAGGAGTTGCCCTGTTCGCGCCGTCCTTCTTCACCGGCAGCCTGATCGCGCGTTTCGGGGTGCGGCGCATTCTGGGTGCGGGCGGGTTCATCCTGCTGATCTCGGCGGCGACCGCGATCTCGGGGCAGACGCTGGCGCATTTCCTGGTCGCGCTGGTGGCGCTGGGCGTGGGCTGGAACTTCCTGTTCATCGGCGGCTCGACCATGCTGACGCTGTCTGGCTGTGCGGCGGCACCAATGCCTGGATGGCGGGCACCTGACAGAGCCCAGACAGGGTGCTCCGCGCGTCAGCCCTGTGGCTCGACCTCCACGGGCAGCCCGGCCGCCTTCCATTCGGGCATGCCATCCTCGAGCCGGCGCACCCTGAATCCGCGTTTGCGCAACGCGGCGACGGCCTCGAACGAGAGCACGCAATAGGGCCCACGGCAATAGGCGACGATCTCCTGGCCGGGGTCGAGTTCGGCCAGGCGGGTCTCCAGCGCCTCGGGCGGTATATTGAGCGCGCCGGGCAGGTGACCGGCGGCGTATTCATCGGCCGGGCGTGTATCGAGCACTGTGACGGCCCCGGCGCGCATCCGCTCCATCAGTTCCGCGCGCGACACCGGCTCCAGGCTGTCGCGGCTGGCGAAATAGTCGCCCAGGATGCGATCCACCTCGGCCAACCCGGTCTCGGCCACACGCCGCAGCGCGGCCAGCAAGTCCAGCACGGAATCATCGGCCAGCGCGTAGAAGATGAACTTGCCCTCGCGCCGCGTGCTCACCAGCCCGGCGCGGCGCAGCAGCTGCAGATGATGCGAGGCATTGGCCATCGCCAGCCCCGCGCGCTGCGCCAGCGCCTCGACGCTGCGCTCGCCCTGCGCAAGATGCTCCAGCAGCTCCAGCCTGTCGGGATGGCTGAGCGTCTTGGCCACCAGCGCGAACTGCTCAAGCAGCGCCTGTTTCGGGCTTTGGGTTGACATGGCCATGGCTCCGATACTATGTCGCTCAAGATACTGTTTGAATGACTTCGGGCGCGCAGGCTGTCAACCCGGCGGCGCCCGTCCCCGGCCAAAGGCAACCCAGCCATGCCCCCGAAGCAGCAGGATTTCACTGGCGGCGACCTGAGTCATCTCGCCCATGGCATCCGCGAGAATATGGACCAGTTCGTGCATCAGCTCATCCAGGTGCTGCTGGTGGGGTTCGCCATCGGCATGATGCGCACCGTGGTGCCCGCGCTGGCCGAGGAGGAATTCGGCGTGGCGCAGGGCTCGTTCATGCTGCTGTCGGCCTTTGTCGTGGCCTTTGGCGTGGTCAAGGGGGTGCTGAATTTCGTCGCCGGCCGGCTGGCGGAACGCGTGGGGCGCAAGTCGGTGCTGCTATGGGGCTGGCTCTTCGCCATTCCCATCCCCTTCATGATCTATCTCGCGCCCAACTGGGGCTGGATCGTCGCCGCCACGGTGCTCTTGGGCATCAACCAGGGGCTGGCCTGGTCGATGACGCAAACCGCCAAGCTGGATATCACCCGGCCCGATCAGCGCGGGCTGACGCTGGGGCTGAATGAGTTCTCGGGCTATGTCGGCGTGGCGCTGGCGGGCGTCATCACCGGCTATGCGGCGGCATGGATGGGCCCGCGCGAGGGGCTGCTGGTATTCGGCATCCTCACCATCGGCGCCGCGCTGGTGCTCACGCAAATCTGGGTACGCGACACGCTGCCCTGGGCGAAGCTCGAAGCCGCCAATCACCGCAAACAGCAGGCCGCCGGCGCCTTCCGCCCGCGCTATGCGAAGTCCTCCGAAACCCCCGACACCTGGGAGGTGTTCGCGCTGATGTCCTGGCGCGACAAGCGGCTGGCGGCGGTCAGCCAGGCGGGGCTCGCGGAGAAATTCGTCGATGCGCTGGTCTGGGTGATGTTTCCGGTCTTCCTTTACGCGCAGGGCGTGAGCCTGCCCAATATCGGCTGGATCGTGGG
>PWLT01000210.1 GCA_003558415.1 Hyphomicrobiales bacterium | reverse complement strand
GCTCGTGGGAGAAATCGGACCGGGGTTGTTGATCTTGGTATGCGCGATGAATGGCGACGGCACTTCGCAGGCCGAGGCACTGGCCGCGAAGATCGCGCGGCTTCGCATCTTCCGCGACGATGCCGGGAAGATGAACCGCGCGCTCAAGGACACTGGCGGCGCAGCGCTGGTCGTCAGCCAGTTCACGCTGGCCGCCGACACTTCGCGCGGCAACCGCCCCGGTTTCTCGGCCGCCGCGCCGCCCGATGAAGGCGCACGCCTCTACGAGCATTTCATCGAAGCGCTGCGCGGACACGGGATCGAGGTGGCGACAGGCGAATTCGCCGCCGAGATGGCGGTCACCCTCGTCAATGACGGCCCCGTGACGATCTGGCTGGATATCTGAGCTTCAGCAGCGGTCGGCCAGCTTGATCACCCAGTGCGGCCGGCCGCCACTTTCGTCAGCGAATCCGATGCCCAGTCCGATTGCATCGAAACGCGACCGCAGGAGGTTCCGCCGATGCGGCGGCGAGCCCATCCAGGCATCCATGACCGCCGCAACACCGCGCTGGCCGCGCGCGACATTTTCGGCACCGTGGCAGGGGCGAAAATCCTGCCGAACGATGCGCGCCATGAAATCGGATCCGTCCGAGCCCTCATGCCCCATGAACCCGCGACGCGCCATGTCGCAGGCATGCGCCTGCGCCGCCTGCGACAGGCGGTCCGACAGCTCGAGTGGCGCAAGCCCGGCTGCGGCGCGGGCGGAATTGACACGCTCGAGCAACGCCGCTGACACGGCCGCCCGATCCTGCGGCGCGGCGCATTCGGCCGACGCAGCCGATACCATGCCGGCCACGGCAATTGCCGCTGCCATTGCAATGCCGCGCGCGCGCATGTGCAGCTCCCACTATCGATTCCACCCGGATACCGGACAGCATATCGCCATTGCGGCGCCGCGCCCAGCCGTTTGGCGGGCCGCCCGCAAGGTATTTCCGGGTCTTGTGCATGGCGGCGTTTTGGGGTCTGGTCCGGCGCCACAATCCACCCCATCCAGGCCCCGCAATGCTTCGCCTCGACGATCGCGACATCCTCATCCTTCAGGTGCTTTCCCGCGAGGGGCGGCTCTCCAAGGCCGAGCTCGCGCGGCGCATCAACCTGTCCACCTCGCCGGCATGGGAGCGGCTCAAACGGCTCGAGGCCGCCGGGGTCATTGCCGGCTACCGCGCCGAGATCGAGCTGAAATCCGTCGCGCCGCATCTGGTGATTTTCGTCACCCTGGAGCTTGAACGCCACACGCCCGACAGCTTCCGCGGCTTCGAAGCGCTGGTGAACGCCTATGAGGAAGTCACCGCCTGCTGGGCGCTGGGGGGCGGCTTCGACTATCTGATGCAGATCGTCACCCGCGATATCGACAGCTACCAGGACTTCATGGAGCGGTTGCTCTCCGAGAGCACCGGAATCGCGCGCTACTACACCTATGTCGTGACCAAGCCGGTCAAATCCGCGCCGCCGCCGCTCGATACCCTGATCAATCCGGACTAGCCCGGCGGTTGAGCCCCGCGCGCGGGCTTGCCTGACGGCTCGCGAGAATGCGTCAAACGCGGGCGCTCACCAATGCGGCGGACGCTCATCGCCCAGCGGCACCTGACCGCCGGCGTCATACTCGCGCTCGGCCTCGCGCGCCAGGAGCAGTTCCAGCCGGCGTTCGAGGCGCGCGATGGTCCCCTCCTGCCGGTGGACTGTGGCCGAGAGGTCTTCGACCATCCGCGCGAGATGGGCGATCTGCTCCTCGGCGGTGCTGAGCCTGTCATCCATGCGCGCACTCCTTCCCCTTGGCGTCGAGCCTGGGGCCGTGGCGGATCGGCTTCAAGGGGAAATGCTCACCGCTTCGGCAGATCGCCGTCGTCAGGGGCCTCGGCGGCCCATCCGCGATCAGCGGTGCCGCGGTTCTCGGGCTGCAGGGAGATGAAGAACAGGGCGATCACAATCGCGACCAGCGGCAGCAACAGTTTGCTCCGGCGCGGCCGGTCCGCGGGAATTTCGAGCATGCGTGTCATGGCGGCCTTGTGCTTTCGGATCGGGGCGGCAATTGGGCGAATCTCCCACATTCCGGTAAACGCACCGTTTCGCCTCGGGAAATAAGATCGCCCGCTTTCATCCGCCGCGCGCTTGCGCTAATTGCGCTCCAACGCCCTGGCGCGAGGATCAAGCGATGAAGTTCACCCTGTCCTGGCTGACGGACCATCTGGAAACCGAAGCGACACTTGACGAGATTACCGAAGCCCTGACCGATCTCGGGCTCGAGGTCGAAGGGGTGGAGGACCCCGCCCGCACGCTCGGCGCCTTCCGCATCGCCCGCGTGATCGAGGCGCGCCCCCATCCCAATGCCGACCGGCTGCGCCTGTGCCGGGTGGAGGCCTGGCCCGATGGCCCCGAGGCCCCTTCGCAGGAGGTGCAGGTGGTGTGCGGCGCGCCCAATGCGCGCACCGGCATGGTGGGCGTCTTCGCGCCGGTGGGCACCTATATGCCCGGCACCGACGTGGATCTCAAACCGGGCGTGATCCGCGGCGAGGAGTCGCACGGGATGCTGGTCTCGGAGCGCGAGCTGATGATCTCGGACGATCACGAGGGCATCATCGATCTGGAGGAGGATGCACCCATGGGCGCGCGGTTCATCGATTATGCCGGGCTCAACGACCCCGTGATCGAGATCGCCATCACCCCCAACCGCCCCGATGCGCTGGGCGTGCGCGGGATCGCGCGCGATCTGGCCGCGCGCGGGCTGGGGCGGCTCAAGCCAAGCGAAATCGCCCCGGTGCCGGGCCGTTTCGCCAGCCCCATCTCGGTGAGCATCGCCCCCGCGCTCAAGGAAAAGGGCTGCCCGCTCTTTGCTGGGC
>PWLT01000280.1 GCA_003558415.1 Hyphomicrobiales bacterium | reverse complement strand
TTTCCGGGCAGGTCGTGGACACGATCACCAATATCAAGACCGTCAAGCTCTTCGCCCATGCCGATCACGAGGACCGCTCGGCGCTCGACGCGATGGGGGAGTTCCGCGAACGCGCGATCGGCTTCGGCACCGTCTCGGCCTGGTTCCGGTTTTCGCTGATGATGGTGGCAGGGCTGCTGCCGGTGTTGCTGATCGGGGGCGCGCTGTGGCTGTGGACGCTGGGGCAGGCCAGCCCCGGCGCGATCGCAGCCTCCGGCACGGTCGCCATCCGCATTGCGCAGATGACCGGCTGGGTGAGCATGGTGCTCATGGCGATCTATGCCAATGTCGGCGAGATCGAGGACGGGATGCGCACGCTGAGCCACCCGCACGGGCTGACCGATGCGCCCGACGCGGTGGAGTTGCCGCGCATCGAGGGGCGCATCGATTTCGAGCGCGTCGATTTCGCCTATGGCCGGCGCTCGGGCGGGGTCGAGGGGATCGATCTGCACATCGCGCCGGGTGAGAAGATCGGCATCGTCGGCGCGTCGGGCGCGGGCAAGTCCACGCTGGTCGCCCTTCTGCTGCGGCTCTACGACGTGGAGGGCGGGCGCATTCTGGTGGACGGGCACGATCTGCGCAGGGTCACGCAGGAGTCGCTGCGCCGCCAGATCGGGATGGTCACGCAGGAAACCGCGATGTTCAACCGCTCGGCCTATGACAACATCGCCTATGGCAAGCCCGGCGCAACACGCGACGAGATCGAGGCCGCCGCCCGTGCCGCGCAGGCACATGAGTTCATCCTCGGGCTGCGCGACCACATGGGGCGCGAGGGTTACGCCGCCCATCTGGGCGAGCGCGGCGTCAAGCTCTCGGGCGGGCAGCGCCAGCGCATCGCGCTCGCGCGCGCCTTCCTCAAGAACGCGCCGATCCTCGTGCTGGACGAGGCCACATCGGCGCTCGATTCGGAGGTCGAGGCAATCGTGCAGGACAGTTTGCAGCGGCTGATGGAGGGCAAGACCGTGCTCGCCATCGCGCACCGGCTCTCGACCATAGCGGCGATGGACCGCATCATCGTCATGGAAGACGGTCGCATCGTCGAGCAGGGATCGCATTCCGACCTTCTGGAACAGGGCGGGCTCTATGCCCGCTTCTGGGAACGCCAATCCGGCGGCTTCATCGGAATCGAGGACGACCTGAGAGCCGCACAGTGAACGCGACGGGGAGCGCGGTGCATGGATTTTGAAACGATCAGCCCCTCGGATCTTGGCGGGGCGCTGCGTGGCGTCGGGGTGAACATCCTGACCCGCGACGCGGCGCGGCTGGCCGCCTTCGCCGTGGAGGTCTTCGCAATCCGCGCGCACCGGGTGAGCACGGATTTCGCGCTGCTCGAACATGACGGGATGCTCATCCAGCTGCACGCGGATGTGACCTTCGCGGCCCATCCGCTGCACGCGCTGCTGCCCGAATCGGCGCCGCGCGGGGCGGGGGTGCAGATCTATCTCTTCGGCATCGATCCCGACGCCGCCGCCGAGCGCGCCGAAGCCGCCGGTGGCATGGTCATCGAGCCTCCTGCCGACAAGCCCCATGGCCTGCGCGAAGCCACGATCCTCGCGCCCGAGGGGCAGGCATTCACCGCCGCGCAGCGCCTTTGATGCGCGTGACGATTCAACGGCTGGGCCATCGCGGCGACGGGATCACCGCCGAGGGCACGCGGGTCGCGCGCACCCTGCCCGGCGAGGTGGTCGAGGGGGAGGTCGAGGCGGGCCGCATTGCTGCGCCGAAGATCGTCACGCCCTCAGCGCATCGCATCCGCCCGCCCTGCCCGCATTACCGCAACTGCGGCGGCTGCGCGCTGCAGCACGCAAGCGACGATTTCGTCGCCGACTGGAAACAGGATGTCGTGCGCACCGCCCTGGCCGCGCAGGGGCTCGCGACCGATTTTGCGCCGATGCACATCTCGCCGCCCAACAGCCGGCGCCGCGCCGTGCTGTCGGGCCGGCGGCTGAAACGCGGCGCCGTGGTGGGCTTTCACGCCCGGGCCTCGGATACGGTGGTGGCGATTCCCGAGTGTCAGCTTCTGCACCCCGATCTGATGACCGCCCTGCCCACGCTGGAGGCGATAACGGCGCTGGCGGGCACGCGCAAGGGCGAGTTGAGTCTCGCGGTGACGGAATCGGCCGGGGGCGCGGATGTGGCGGTGCGCGGCGGACGCGCCCTCGACGCGGGGTTGCGCGCGCAGCTCGCCGCGCTGGCCGGCCGGCATGGGCTCGCCCGTCTTGCATGGGAGGGCGAGGTGATCGCGCAGCTTGCCCCGCCCCTGCAACGCTTCGGCAGGGCCGAGATCACGCCGCCGCCGGGCACCTTCCTTCAGGCCACGCCCCAGGGCGAGGCCGCGCTGCTCGCCGCGGTTCGCGAATCGGTGGGCAGCGCCCGGCGCATTGTCGATCTCTTCGCCGGCTGCGGCACCTTCGCCCTGCCGCTGGCCGAAGGGGCAGAGGTGCACGCCGTCGAGGGCGACGCGGCGATGCTCGCCGCGCTCGATGCGGGATGGCGGGGCGCGCCTGGGCTCAAGCGCATCACGACAGAGACCCGCGATCTGTTTCGCCGCCCGCTGCTGGCCGAAGAACTGTCGCGCTTTGACGCGGTGGTGATCGACCCGCCGCGCGCGGGCGCCGAGGCGCAGGTGGCACAGATCGCCCGATCCGGGGTGCCGGTGATCGCCTTCGTCTCCTGCAACCCGGTCACCTTCGCACGCGACGCGCGGCTTCTGGTGGAGGCAGGCCATACCCTGCAACGGGTGCATGTGGTGGATCAGTTCCGCTGGTCGCCCCATGTCGAGCTTGCAGCATCGCTGGTCAGGCGGCATACCCCGCGCCAACAGGACTGAGCGAGGCA
>PWLT01000170.1 GCA_003558415.1 Hyphomicrobiales bacterium | reverse complement strand
TCCTCCCTGCCATATGGTTTAAGGCTAAACCATATGCGCCGGCGCTTCAACGCGCTCGGAGATGCGCCCTGTGCACGCGCTCAGGCGACTTCGCGCAACTCGTTCACCGTTGTGCCGTATCCACCCTTTGCAAGATACTCGGCCTCTGCCGGGGTGGTCTCGCGGCCAAGCGCGGCGTTGCGGTAAGGAAAGCGGCCGAAACGGCGGATCACCTCGCGATGCGCACGGGCATGCAGCAGGTTGTTGGCGCCACTCTCGGGCAGCCGGGTGAGGATCAGCCGCACGCAGCGGTCCTGATCGGTGCGGCATTCGGAATGCATCAGCGGCAAGTAATAGAACTGGCGTTCGGGTTCGGGCACGCGCAGGTCCCAGCGGCGATGGATCGCCTGTTCAGCCATGCGCCGCGCCAGCGTATCGGTGCAGAACGCGCGTTTGTCATCGCGGAACATGTTGCGCGGGAACTGGTCGGTGACGATGATGAAGGCCAGAACGCCCTCAGCGCTGGTCTGCCAGGACTCCAGCGCCCCCTTGCGCGCGCGCTCCCACAGGGGCAGGAACCGCTCGCGGATCCGGGCGTCAAGCGCCTCGCCGCCGCCATACCAGCCGGACGGGCCGACTTCCTTGAGCCAGAAGTCCAGGATGTCCCGGGGGGCGGGGTCCGGCATTGTCTCCTCCATCGCTCACCAAACCGCTTGAGTTAAGCCTTGCAAGATTCCAGCGACTTGGCAAGTCTGTCCACAGACTCAGGCGGCGGGGCCGGCGTCTTCCTGCTCGTCCTGAGCGGCATCATAGACCGCCTCCATCGCCACCGCCGATGCGGCGGGCGTCACGATCGCGTAGGCGCCTGTCTCATCAGAGCCGGGCGCGGGGCGTTTGCTCATCCGATACAATGCATAGGCAGCCACAAGTGCCGAAAGCACCCCGATATAGACGAAATAGCCGTTCGGCCCGACCACCTCCATGATCCAGCCGGTCAGCACCGGCCCCGCAACGGCACCCAGCCCGTTGATGAAGATCAACCCGCCGGAGGCGGCGGCCATGTCCTCGCGTTCGAGATAATCCGAGGTATAGGCCAGCAACAGCGAATAGAGCGGGTTGGAGATACCCCCGATCAGCATCCCCACGACAAGAAAGGGATAGAGCCCGAGATCCAGCACCACGGTCAGCGCCATCACCAGCGCACCGGCGCCGGCAACGATCGCGATCAGGCGGCGGCGATCCATCCGGTCCGACACCCAGCCGATCGGATACTGGAACAACAGGCCCCCGGTGAATATCGCCGCGATGAACAAGGTGATCTCGAAAACCGAGAGCCCCGCCAGCGACCCCCACACCGCCGCCATGCCAAACAGCGCCGAATAGACGCCGCCCATCAGGAACATGCCCACGCATCCCAGCGGCGAGATCGCGTAGAGCCGGCGAAAGCTCATCGGCTTGGTGGTGTCGAAGACCGGCGCGGGAGAAATCGACAGCAGGATGGGCGTGAAGGCCAGCGACACCAGCACCGAGGGGATCACGAACAGCATGAAACCCGCCGGATCGGCCAGGTTCATCAGGCCCTGTGCCGCGATGATCCCGAGCATCTGCACGATCATGTAGAGCGACAGCGCCTGGCCGCGCGTCTCGTTGCTCGCGGCATTGTTGAGCCAGCTCTCCGCAGTCACATAGACCCCGGCAAAACAGAACCCCACCAGCATTCGCAGAAACGTCCATGCGATCCAGTCGGGCACCGCGGCATAGAGCACCAGCACCGCCGAGATCAGCGAACCCAGCGCCGCGAAGACGCGCACATGCCCGACCCGACGGATCAACTCGGGCGCCAGGCGCGAGCCGCCCATGAAGCCCAGGAAATAGGCCGACATCACCAATGAGATCTGGAAGGTCGTAAAGCCCTCGATCGCGCCGCGCACGCCCAGCAGCGTGCCTTGCACGCCGTTGCCGACCATCAGCAGACCGATCCCCAGAAGCAGCGCCCAGGTGGTGCCCAGAACCTGTATCATGATCTCACCCGAAGATACCGAACTCCGCGCTAGCCCGCCCGGGCGGCGCGATCTCGTCTGTTCACGACACGTCGCGCCGATCCGGGATCAGAAGCGACGCGTCCCCATAGGAAAAGAAGCGATATCCCCTGTCGATCGCGTGGCGATAGATCGCCATGATGCGTGCGCGCCCCATCAGAGCCGAGACGAGCATCAGCAGGGTCGAGCGCGGAAGGTGGAAATTGGTCATCAGCGCATCGGTGATGCGAAACTCGTAGCCCGGATAGATGAAGATATCCGTCGCCCCCGACCAGGGCTTCAAGACCCCATCGGGCGTGGCGGCGCTCTCGATCAGGCGCAGCGCGGTAGTGCCCACGGGGATGATCCGCCCGCCCGCCGCGCGCGCGGCATTGATCTCGACGGCGGCCCGCTCGGTCACCTCGCCGGTCTCGGCATGCATCCTGTGGCTCGCCACATCCTCGACCTTCACCGGCAGGAAGGTGCCCGCGCCGACATGCAGCGTGACCTCGCTGAGCCCCACGCCGCGCGCGCGCAGCGCCTCCAGCAACTCGGCATCGAAATGCAGGCTGGCGGTGGGCGCGGCCACGGCGCCCGCGTGGCGGGCGAATACGCTCTGATAGTCGTTCACATCCCGCGCGTCGGCAGCGCGGCGCGCGGCGATATAGGGCGGCAGCGGCATCGCCCCGGCCTGCGCCAGCGCGGCCTCGAACTCCGTCCCCTCGAGATTGAACCGCACGGCCACGCGGTCGGCCTCGCGCGCGCCCCCCTCGGCCTCTAGCCCGGCCGCGAAGCGGATCACATCGCCCTCGCGCAGCTTCTTCATGGGCCGCGCCAGCGCCCACCAGCCGCCTGCGGCGCTTGGCTCCAGCAGCGTGATCTCCAC
>PWLT01000024.1 GCA_003558415.1 Hyphomicrobiales bacterium | reverse complement strand
TCACCGGGCTGGGTGGCCCCCAGCCCTGCGCGCAGGCGCCACAGGGCGCCGCCTTCGGCGGGGTCGGCCGCCGGGTTCAGTGCGATCCGGCCCGCGAGCCCGGTTTCCGCGGCAGGATCCAGGGCGTTGCCGGCATCGGTTAAGAGCCCCAGCCCCGATGGCGCCAGAGATTCCGCATCCGCGGCTTCGAAGCGTGCGATCAGGTCGCGGGCCAGCGCGTCGAGCCCGGTCTGTGCCCGGGGGGCAATATCGTCGCGCACCGCGAAGAGCGCAGCGAGTTCGCCGCCACCCATGCGTCCCCCCTGGGTCACGCTGACCGCCCTGCCATCGACGGTGAGTTCGGCGAGCGCGCCGCCTGCGACCGTCATGTCCGGCGTGATCGCCGGACTGGCCGAGAAGCCGATTTCGGCCGGACGCCCATCGAGAAGCACCGTGCCTCCGGGCGTGTAGAGCGCGATGTCGCCGTCGGGGCGCGCGACCTCGCGCAGCGGAACCAGGGCGGCGATCTCGTCGACGATCTTCTGCCGCTGATCGAGCAGATCATTGGGCTGGCTCCCGCTCGCGACCTGGCGCTTGATCCGGGCGTTCAGCGTCTCGGTCCGTGCGAGCGCCTCATTGAGGTCCTCGACCTTGAGCGCGATCTGCTGATCGGCGTCGGTGCGCACCTGCTGAACCTCGCGCGAAGCCTCCGAGAGCCCGCTTCCCAGGCTCCGCGCCGAGTGCAGCACCTTCTCCAGCCGCAGATCGGAATCGGGCCGGCTGGTGGCCGAGATCAGCGCTGCGCCGAGATCGGCAACCCGTGTAGACAGCGCGCCTGGCTCGCCGGGCACGCCCAGTGCCTGCTCGATACGCTCGAGTGCCTGCGCGCGCGGCTGCGCGTCGCCGCGCACCGCCTCGGCCTCGCGCCGATCCGCGAGCAGGACCGGATCAACGATCCGGCGCACTCCGCGAAGCTCCACCCCGCCGCCGGCAGAGTCGCCGCCCGCCGCGCGCCCGGCGACTTCCAGCTCGCGGCGGGCGTAGCCTTCGGTCATTGCATTGGAGACATTCGAGGACACCACCTGAGCGGCCCGCGAAGCGGCGTTCAGCCCTGTGAGAGCTGCGTTTATCGTTGCGTTTATCGTCATGGTCCGTCGGCGCCTCCGTCACTGACCGGCCCACCACGCGCGTCGGGCTCCACCCGCCGCGCTGGGCTCAACGTTTGATGTTGGTCGTTTCCTGCGTCATCTCGTCGACCGTCTGGATGACCTTCGCGTTCGAGGAGTAGGCGCGTTGTGTCTGGATCATCTGGGTGAGTTCGGTGGCCACGTCGGTGGTGGATTGTTCGCGTGCGTAGCCCTCAACACTGCCGGTCGGGCCATCCCCGGCATCCCAGAGAAAGAACGGGCCACTGTCATTTGAAACCGTGTAGGTCTGGTTGCCGTGCGTGGTCAGCCCGCCGGGATTGGGCACGTCGGCCACCGGAATCTGATAGATGGTGCGGATGTGCCCGTTATCGTAGAAGGCGTTGACCATCCCTTCCTCATCGACCTCGACGGAGACCAGATTGCCGGCGGGTGAGCCATTGCGGTCCACCGAGAGCATCGAGAAACTGTCCGACAGCTGGGTGATGCCGCTGCGATCGCCATGCGGGCCGATGCGCAGGTCGACATCCTTGCCGTCAATGTTGAGTTGCACGGCGCCGGTGTCGGGATCGTAGCTACCGGCCGGGTCCACGGTTTCCAGCATTCCACCATCGTCCGGCCCGTCGGCGAATTGCAGCGTGTAGGTCCCCAGAACCGTGCCGTCGCGCGGGTCGGTGACCTCCAACTCCCATTCATTGGAGGCGCCATTGGCCGGAATGGTCGGCGTGAAGCTCACATCGAGGTTCTCACGGGTGCCGAGATTGCCGAAATACTCCACCGAGAAGGCGAGCGGCTCGCCCGAGGCGTCGGCGTTCGTGTCGGTGGCGGGCAGGTTCATCTCCATCGCGATCTCGGTAGTGGGGTTACCGACGAACTGGTTCACGTTCACCTTCACCGGTTCCAGCGAGGCCGAGGATTCGCGTGCGAAGCCGGGAATGGTGCCGTCGGTATTGGCCGGGATGCCCATGAGGACGAGATTGGTGTCCGAGCGCAGGTAGCCGTCGGCGTCAGGGTGGAAGGAGCCCGTCGTGGCCAGCTTCATCGGCGGGTTGTTGTCGCCGCCATCCACGGCGTTGCCGTCGGTGACAGGGATCATCCCGCGCCCGTTCACCGCAAGGTCGGTCGGGTTGCCCGTATTGATCAGCGCCCCGCGCTCGCCGATCAGGCGCGATGTCGTGGTGCGCACGCCGCCGGCAGAATAATTGCCTCCGGTGTCGCCCAGTACCATCGAGTGAAAATCCGCCTGGGCGCGCTTGTAGCCGAAGGTGGAGGAATTGGCGATATTGTCCGAGATCGTCGCCAGGCGGGAGGCGTTGGAGGTCAACCCGGCGACGCCCGCGTTGAGCGAGGAGGAAATCGTCATGGTGCGCCTTTCTGCTGCATCGTTGCTTCTCAAGGCAGCATTGGCGCGCCGGAATTAAGATGGAGCTAACGCGCAAGCGCCTCTCAGGGCGGCTCGCGCAGCAGAATGATTTCCAGACGGTTGTTGCGGCTCATTGACGGGTTCGGGGATGCCGGGCGCCGGTCGGCGTGACCGGTGACGCGCTGCGTGCGCTCGCCCGGCAGACCGGCTTCGCGCAACAGGCTTCGCGTGCGCTGCGCCCGCTGCATCGAGAGGTCCCATACGGGGTTGCGATTCAGCACCACCGGGTAGGCTCTGGTGTGCCCCTCGATGGCGAGCCCGTTCTCGACCGGCAGGAAGACCTCGGCCAGCAGCTCGGTGATTGCACGCATCACCGGCGTGGCGCGGTCGGCCTCG
>PWLT01000353.1 GCA_003558415.1 Hyphomicrobiales bacterium | reverse complement strand
GTCATGGCCCACCGCCTCGATCCACAGCCCCGCGCACAGGAACATCGCCGCCTTGGCCAGCCCGTGACTGAGCGCGAGGAAAATCGCACCCGTCCAGGCGCCCGCCGCCCAGGGCTGTGCGGCCGCCTCCCCTCCGGCGAGCGGAAAGACAAGAAACAGATAGCCGATCTGCGCCACGGTCGAGTAGGCGATGAGCATCTTCAGCCGCTCCTGGCGCAGCGCCATGACCGAGCCGTGAACCACCGCGAGCGCGCCGAGCACCGCCATGATCCACAGCCCCGACTGGTCGGGCAGCTCGGCGAGCACCTCGAACCACAGCCGCAGGAGGATGAAGAAGGAGGCTTTGGGCACCAGTCCCGAGAGCATCGCAGAGGCCGGCGCCGGGGCGCCCGAATGCGCCGGCGGCAGCCAGGCGTGGAAGGGAAACAGCGCCGTCTTGGCGGCAAGCCCTGCCGTGATCAGCCCCGCCGCGACCCGGTCAGCGGGCAGCCCCGAGACCCGCTCGGACAGGAGCACGATGTCGAGCGTGCCATGCGCCGAATAGAGCAGCGCCGCGCCAAGCAGGTAAAGCAGCGAGCCCATCAGCGCCACGACCATGTAGCGCAGCGCCGCCGCCAGCGTCTCGGCGCGCCCGCCGATGGCCACGAGCGCGATGGCCGCAAGCGTCAGCAGCTCCAGCGCGACATAGAGGTTGAACAGATCGCGCGAGAGATAGACCGCGTTGAGCGCCGCCCAGAGCAGCAGCGCCAGCGGCCAGAAGCTCCAGGCCGCGCGGGCGCTGCCGCCGCGCCGGGCGTCGAATTGTGCCTTGGCGATGACGCTCACCGCCGCCATGACCAGCGCGGACATGACCATGAAGCCCAGCGCCAGCCCGTCGGCGCGCAGCGTGATGCCCAGCGGCGCCTCCCAACCGCCCAGCGCCATGAGCACAACCCCGTCGCGCGCCACTGCAGCGATCATCAGCGCGAGCGCCGCCAGCACCGTCACGGCGGTGAGCGTGGCGGCGATGGCGCCGTGGCGGCCCTGCACCCCAGCCCAGAGCGCCCCGGCAAGCGGCGCGGCGAGTGTCAGCGCAAGGGCGATGGCGGCGGCGCTCACGGATCGTCCTCGGGCAG
This sequence comes from Hyphomicrobiales bacterium, assembly GCA_003558415.1. GTDB lineage: Bacteria > Pseudomonadota > Alphaproteobacteria > Rhodobacterales > Rhodobacteraceae > Alkalilacustris. Next base: position 1,771 of record PWLT01000353.1, on the reverse strand, counting down.
GGTGCCGCGCCCGGTGGCGCGCGCATGGGCGATGACCAGCCCGACCGCCAGCGCCGTGGCGGCCAGTGCGACCACGATGCCGGTGATGATCAACGCCTGCGGAACCGGGTCGGCCCCTTCCGTACCGCGCGCGCCCGCGGCGCCGAAGATCAGGAAGGTGCCCGAGCCGATGACGTTGAAGGCCAGCACCCGGCGCAGCAGGTCGCGCCGGCTGATGAAGCCGAACAGCCCGAGCCCGACAAGCACCGCGCCGGTCAGCCCGTAGAGCGTCGCGGAATCGATCATCGCTCCTCCCCTTTGGCGTCGGGCGATGGCGCCGCAGCCGCATCCTCGGGCGGGCCGAGCACCGCCAGCGCCAGCGTCACCGCGATCGAAAGCGTGAGCGCGGCCTCGATGGTCAGGATCAGCGGCTTCGCATGCACGGGCGGGATGGTCAGGAAGGCGCCCGCCCCAAGCCCGGCGAGCCCCGCGAGCAGAAACACCACCGGCCCGGCCACCAGCGCCATGCGCCAGCGCCGCGCGGTGACCCGGGGTGGGCGCAGGACCCCCGCCATCGCCGCGAGCAGGATCACCGCGGCGAGCACCGTGCCGCCCTGAAAGGCGCCGCCCGCGCGGCTCGCCCCGGCCCAGACCAGATAAACCCCGATCAGCACCCCGATGGGCGGCAGCACACGTCCGAAGGTGGAGAGCACGCCCCCCGGACGCACATGCTGCGGGATCCCAGCGGGCGCGCCCCAGGCCTCGTCGCGCGTCAGGCTCCAAACCCCGATCAGCGCCGCAAGAAGCACGATGCTTTCCAGCAACGTGTCCCAGGCGCGGAAGTTGAGCAGCACCGCCGTCACCGGGTTCTCGACCCCCGAGTCGGGGAGCGATGCGGCCACCGCCTCCTGCAACCCCTGCGGCGGGGGGAGTTCGAGAAAGCTCCAGCCCAGAACCGCCGTCATGCCGGTGGCGGCCAGCCCGGCGGTCAGCACCACCGCAAGGGGCGGGTCGTGCGCGCGCGCGCCGGTCCGCGCCAGCCGCGCCACCGCGCCAAGCAACAGTACGCCGGTCAGCCCGGCCCCGATCGCGGCCTCGGCCAGCGCCACGTCGATCGCGTCGAGGCGCAGCCAGGCGGTGGCCACCAGAACGCCGTAAAGGATGAAGAACACCACCGCCCGGAACAGCCCGCGCCCGGCCACCGCGGCGAGCGCCGCGGCGAGGATGAGCGCGCAGAGCACCGCGTCGAAGAACACCCCGCTCACTTGCGCGCCTCCCCGTCTGCGTTCGGGTCCGGTTTCGCGTTCGCGTCCGGGTCGGTGCCCCGGCTGGCCATGTCGGTCAGCGCCGCGCGCGCGACGAGCTGTGCCGCCGTGCCCGCCGCCAACAGCGCCAGCGCCCAGATCAACGCCAGTTTGGCCACCGTCACCCAGTCGCCCGCCTGAAACACAAGCCCCAGCGCGATGAAACCCAGGCCGAGATTGTCGGCCTTGGTCAGCGCGTGCAGCCGGCTCCAGGTGTCGGGAAAGCGCAGCAGGCCCACCGTTCCCGCGACGAAGAACACCAGCCCCACACTGGTGAGCAGATATGTCGCCAGATCACTCGCCACGGCGTTCCCCCTCGCCGCCCTGCGGGGTCATGGCCTCGGGGTCGGGGTCTTCCTCTTCGGGGTCGCCCGCGCCCTCGGCGCTGGCCGCCTTGACGAAGGCCACCGCCGCGAGCGCCGCGAGCAGCGCGAGCACCAGCGCGACATCCAGCGCCGCCCAGTCGAAGGCGGCGGCAAGCAGCATGT
>PWLT01000438.1 GCA_003558415.1 Hyphomicrobiales bacterium | reverse complement strand
TACTCTTCGCAGTCTCCTATCTGATCGCGAAACAGCTCTCGGACAGGATGAGTCCGGCGGTCGTGGTGGGGGCGCTCTCGGTGCTCGTGACCGTGGGGCTCGCGCCATTCGCCGCCATCGGGTGGGTGACGCCGACGCTTGAGGATCTGCTCTGGCTGTTCCTGGTGGCGTTCTTCGCGACGGCAGGCCATTTCACCATGACACTGGCCTTTGCGGCTGCGCCCATGACGGTCACCCAGCCGGTGACCTTTCTGCAACTGATCTGGGCTGCGGTGGTGGGGCTGGTGATCTTTGCCGAGCCGGTCGATTTCTGGGTGATGCTGGGCGGCGGCGTGATCATCGCCTCGGTGAGCTTCATCACATGGCGCGAGGCGGTCATCCGCCGCCGGTCGGTGACGCCGCCCTCGGTCGGGACCGGGTAGGCCGCCCCCCCAATCTGGGCGGGCCGCGAAGGTCGTCACCGGCTCTGGCAACGGCGCAGGAGGAGCGGCCAGGCGGGCGATCCCGCGCAAACCCGCCGTCCTTGCTCAACCCGCGCGCGGGTCGAGCAGCTTCTCCAGCACGCTGTCCTTGGTGATCTGACCGATGATCGTGCCGTTCTCGGCCACGGAAACGGGCTTGCCGGAGCTTCGCACCCGCTCCATCACGTCCTGGATCATGGCCTCGGGATCGACGGGCGCGCCTTCGGCCTCTTCGCTGGCCGGCACCATCACGTCACGCGCGCAGAGCACGCCCAGAGGGTTCATGTTGGCCACGAAGTCCGCCACGTAATCGTTTATGGGTGCAGTGAAAATCTCGCGCGGGGTGCCGGTCTGGATGATCCTGCCGCCCTCCATGATGGCGATGCGATTGCCGAGCTTGAAGGCCTCGTCGAGGTCGTGACTGACGAAGACGATGGTGCGCCCCAGCCGCGCCTGCAACTCCAGCAACTCGTCCTGCAGCCGCGTGCGGATCAATGGGTCGAGCGCCGAGAAGGGCTCGTCCATCAGCAGGATCGGGGCATCAGTCGCAAAGGCCCGCGCCAGCCCGACGCGCTGCTGCATGCCGCCCGAGAGCTCGCCCACGCGCCGCTCCGCCCAGTCGGACAGCCCGACCATCTCGAGTTGCGCATCGACCTTCTCCTGGCAATCGCGCGCCGGCCGGCCGGCGAGTTCGAGCCCCAGCCCGACATTCTCGCGCACGCTGCGCCAGGGCAGGAGGCCGAATTGCTGGAACACCATGGCGATATTCTCGAGCCGCAGCCGCCGCAGCGTTGCCTTGTCGGCATTGGTGACACTGACCATGCGTTTGCCGTCATGCACCCGCACCTCGCCGCGCGTGACCTTGTTGAGCCCGTTCACCGCACGCAGAAGCGTGGACTTTCCCGAGCCCGAGAGCCCCATCAGCACCACGATCTCGCCCTCGGCCACCTCCAGCGAGCAGTCATGCACGCCCAGCACCTGCCCGGTGCGTTCCTGAATATCGCCGCGCTCGCGCCCCTCATCCATCAGCGGCAGCGCGAGGCCGGGCTTGTCTCCGAAAACGATGGAAACGCGGTCGAATACGACGGTCGTGGTCATTTGCGCCGCTCCATGCGCAGCATCCGGTCGAGCATGATCGCCACCACCACGATGATGAAACCCGATTCAAACCCCAGCGAGGTGTTGACCGTGTTGAGCGCGCGCACCACCGGCACGCCGAGCCCTGACGCCCCCACCAGCGCGGCGATGACCACCATCGACAGTGACAGCATGATCGTCTGGTTGAGCCCCGTCATGATCTGCGGCAGCGCATAGGGCAGCTCCACCTTCCACAGGGTCTGGCGCGGCGTGGCGCCGAATGCCCGCGCGGCCTCGAGCAGCGGCTGCGGCGTGCCCGCGATGCCCAGATGCGTCAGACGAATGGGCGCGGGAAGCACGAAGATCACCGTGGCGATCAGCCCCGGCACCATGCCGATGCCGAAGAACACGATCGCCGGGATCAGATAGACGAAGGGCGGCAGCGTCTGCATCAGGTCCAGCACCGGGCGCATCCAGGCATAGAGTCGCGGGCGATGCGCCGCCGCGATGCCGATGGGCACGCCCAGCCCCATGCACACAACGCAGGCCGACAGCACCAGCGTGACGCTTTCGATGGTTTCCTCCCAGTAGCCCTGGTTGAGGATGAAGAGGAACCCCAGCGCCACGATCGCGCAGGGCTTCCATGAGCGCTGAATGACCCAGGTCAGTGCGACGAAGGCCGCCACCAGAACCAGCGGATGCGGAAACATCAGGACCCACAGGATGGCATTGACCAGCGCGCGCATCCCTTCCTCGAGCCCGTCGAAGAACCACGCCCCGTTGTCCTGCAGCCAGTTGAACGCGTTGCGCGCGGTCGGGCCGACGGGGATCTTGTTATCGGTCAGCCAGTCCATCATCGCCTGTCCCCCGGATCGGTTTCGCCGCCCCCTCCGCGGGGAGGGGGCGGCGCAGCGAGCGAGTCAGCCCCAAGCCTCAGTCAAGCGCGGCGGTGACCGCCTCCATCGCGTCGCCGCCATCTATGGTGGTCACGCCCTCGAGCCATGGGTCGAGCACTCCGGGATTGGCCGACAGCCACTCACGCGCGGCATCGCCGGGGTCCATGTCCTCGTCGAGGATCATTGCCATGACTTCGTTTTCCAACTCCAGCGTGAATTCGAGGTTCTGAAGGAACTGTCCGACATTGGGGCATTCCTCGACATAGCCGGCGCGGGTGTTGGTATAGACGGTCGCGCCGCCGTAATCGGGGCCGAACCAGTCGTCGCCGCCCGCGAGATAGGTGATGTCGATATTGGCGTTCATCGGGTGGGGCTCCCAGCCCAGGAACACGATCGGCTCACCGCGCCGGTCGGCGCGCTGCACCTGCGCGAGCATGCCCTGTTCGGAGCTTTCCG
>PWLT01000118.1 GCA_003558415.1 Hyphomicrobiales bacterium | reverse complement strand
CATTCCTGCCGCACCAGCCGCAGCTCGCCCGAGGACAGACGAACCTGCGCATAGCCGCCGTCGCGCCCGACGAACTGCACATAAGTGCCCGCCGCGCGCGCGATCTGCCCGCCCTTGCCGGCCTTCAGCTCGACATTGTGGACGATGGTGCCGATGGGCATGCCCGAGAACGGCATCGCGTTGCCCGGCTTCACGTCGGTCTTGGCGCCGGAGATGACCTTGTCGCCCACGCCCAGACGCTGCGGCGCCAGGATATAAGCCTGCTCGCCATCGTCGTAGCGGATCAGCGCGATGAAGGCCGAACGGTTGGGATCGTACTCGATCCGCTCCACCGTGCCGGAGACATCCATCTTGCGACGCTTGAAGTCGATGATGCGATAGAGACGCTTCGCCCCGCCGCCGATGCGGCGCGCGGTGATCCGTCCGGTGTTGTTCCGACCGCCCTTCTTGGTCAGGCCCTGCGTGAGGGACTTGACGGGACGGCCTTTCCAAAGCTCCGAACGGTCGATCAGAACCAGCCCTCGCTGGCCCGGCGTCGTCGGTTTGTACGACTTGAGTGCCATGCTTTCTGTCTTCCGTCTGCTTTCGGGCCTCAGGCCCGGTTGATGTCTCGCGGTGCCGCACACCGCATCCGTGTCAGCCTCCCCACCGCGGCGGGAACGCCGGATCGCCAGCGCATATCAGAGGCCCGTGGTCACGTCGATGGTGTTGCCTTCCTCGAGCGTGACATAGGCCTTCTTCCAGTCCTTGCGGCGTCCGGACTGCCCGCGGAACCGCTTGGTCTTGCCCTTGGTGATCGTGGTGTTGACCGCCTTCACCCGCACACCGAAGAGGCTCTCGATCGCCTCCTTGATCTGCGGCTTGCTGGCATCGGGCGCCACCTCGAAGACGATCGCGTTGGCCTCGGAGGCCATGGTCGCCTTCTCGGTGATAACCGGCTGGCGGATCACGTCGTAATGCTCAAGCTTCACGCTCATTTCAGCCGCGCCTCCAGCGCCTCGAGTCCCGCCTTCGTGATCACCAGCGTGTCACGACGCAGGATGTCATACACGTTCGCACCCATCGATGGCAGCACGTCGATGCCCTCGATGTTGCGCGCCGCACGCGCGAAGTTCGCGTTGACCTCGCCGCCATCGATCACCAGCACCTTGCGCCAGCCCAGATCCTTCGCGGCCTTGGCCAGCACGGCGGTCTTGGGCTCCGCCATCTCGCTCGATTCCAGAACGATCAGCTTGCCCTCGCCGGCCTTGGCCGAGAGCGCGTGCTTGAGCCCCAGCGCGCGGACCTTCTTGGGCAGATCATGCGCATGGCTGCGCGGCGTCGGCCCCTTGTAGACACCGCCCTTGCGGAAGATCGGCGCGTTGCGATCCCCGTGGCGTGCGCCGCCGGTGCCCTTCTGGCGATAGATCTTCTTGCCCGAATAGCTCGTCTCGGAGCGGGTCTTGACCTTGTGCGTGCCCGCTTGGGCGCGCGCGCGCTGCCAGCGCACGACGCGGTGCAGGATATCCGCACGCGGCTCCAGCCCGAAGATCGAGTCGTCGAGATCGACCTGCCCGGCCTTGCCGGCGTCGAGCTTGACAAGATCAGCTTTCATCCTTGCCTCCTTCGGGCGTCTCGCCCGGCTGCTCGGCCTGGTCCTCGGACTCGGCTGCCTCGATCGCGGCCTGCTCTTCCTCGAGCGCGGCCTGGCGGGCGGCTTCCTCTTCGGCGGCGGCCTGTGCGGCGGCTTCTTCGGCGGCCTTGCGCGCGGCTTCGGCATCCGATTTCAACGCCGCGGGAAGAATGGCGTTCTCGGGAAAGGGCTTCTTGACCGCATCCTTGATCGTCACCCAGCCGCCCTTGGAGCCCGGCACCGCGCCCTTGACCATGATCAGGCCACGGTCGCTGTCGGTGCGCACGACCTGAAGGTTCTGCGTGGTCACCCGCGCGGCCCCCATATGGCCGGCCATCTTCTTGCCCTTGAACACCTTGCCCGGGTCCTGGCACTGGCCGGTGGAGCCGTGCGCGCGGTGGCTGATCGACACGCCATGCGTGGCCTCGAGGCCGCGGAAATTGTGCCGCTTCATGCCGCCGGCAAAGCCCTTGCCGATCGAGGTGCCGCAGACATCCACGAACTGCCCCTCGAAATAATGGTCGGCGGTGATTTCCTCGCCCACCCCGATCAGGTTGTCGGGGCTCACGCGGAACTCGGCCATCTTGCGCTTGGGCGCGACATTCGCCTTGGCGAAATGCCCGCGCAGCGCCGCGGTGGTCCGCTTGGCCTTGGCCGCACCCGCGCCGAGCTGGACGGCCGCGTAGCCATCCCTGTCGGGCGTGCGCTGCGCCACCACCTGCAGCGTGTCGAGCTGAAGGACGGTGACCGGCACCTGCCGGCCGTCCTCCATGAACAGCCGGGTCATGCCCAGCTTCTTGGCGATTACTCCAGAGCGCATCGCTCGTGCCCCCTCAAACCTTGATCTCGACATCCACGCCGGCGGCGAGGTCGAGCTTCATCAGCGCATCCACCGTCTGCGGCGTGGGATCGACGATATCGAGCAGACGCTTGTGGGTACGAATCTCCCACTGGTCGCGCGACTTCTTGTCGATATGCGGCCCGCGCAGCACGGTGAACTTCTCGATCTTGTTCGGCAGCGGGATCGGCCCGCGAACCTGCGCTCCGGTCCGTTTGGCCGTGTTCACGATTTCCTGCGTGCTGGCATCGAGCACGCGGTAATCGAAGGCCTTCAGCCGGATGCGAATATTCTGGCTCTGCATTGTCTTGCCCTCGGGCTGGCGGGTGGCGGGGCAACTGGCCCCGCCCCCATTACCTTCGTTACGCGATGATCTTCGAGACGACGCCTGCGCCGACGGTGCGGCCGCCCTCGCGGATGGCGAAGCGCAGCTTCTCCTCCATGGCGAT
>PWLT01000066.1 GCA_003558415.1 Hyphomicrobiales bacterium | reverse complement strand
TCGCCAGAGAACAGGAACCCCTGCCCTATGCGGATAAGGGTGCCGAGCGAGGGCTGGGTGGGCGGCACGCCGACGCCCAGGAAGGACAGCGTGGCCTCGGCGATGATCGCAAGCGCCAGGCCGATCGTGGCGATCACCAGAACCGGCCCCATCACGTTGGGCAGGATGTGGCGCACGAGGATCGAGGCCGGGTGGCGCCCGATCACCCGCGCGGCCTGGACGTATTCCTTGCCCTTCTCGACCATGGTCGCCCCGCGCACCACGCGCGCATACTGCACCCAGTCCGACAGCCCGATGGCGATGATCAGCACCCAGATCGCCATCGTCTCGCGATAGGCAGGCGGGATGAAGCCGCGCGCGATACCGAAGATCAGCAGCGCCAGCAGGATCGAGGGGAAGGTGAGCTGCACATCGGCAACCCGCATCAACAGGCTGTCGAGCCATCCGCCGCGATACCCCGCGATCAGCCCCAGCGTCACACCCAGCACCATGGCGAAGAGCACCGCCGAGAAGCCGACGAAAAGCGAGATCCGCGCGCCATAAAGGATGGCCGAGAACACGTCGCGCCCCTGATCGTCGGTGCCCAGCCAGTAGACATTGCCGGTAAACTGGTTGGGCTCCATCGGCGGGGTGAAGCCGTCCATGAGCACCAGCTCGCCGGGGTTGAAGGGGTTTTGCGGCGTGATCCACGGCGCGAGGATGGCGGCCACGATCATCACCACCGCCACCAGCCCGGCAATGATCGCCACCGGCGAGGTGCGGAAGGAATAGGCCACGTCGCTGTCCCAGGCCCGCGCGAGCGGGCTCCTTGGGTGTTGCGATCCCCCCGAGGGTTGTGTGTTCGGCTCGGTCACGTTCTACGATCCCCCGACCCTGATCCTATTGCCGCGCGCCGGCGCGATCGACCCGCAGGCGTTGATCGACGACATAGTAGAGCATGTCCACGACCAGGTTGATCACCACGAAAACCAGCGCGATGAGCATCAGATAAGCGGCCATCACCGGCACATCGACGAACTGCACCGAGCGGATGAACAGCGCCCCCACGCCGGGCCACTGGAACACGGTTTCGGTGATGATCGCGAAGGCGATGATGGTGCCCAGTTGCAGGCCGGTGATGGTGATCACCGGCACCAGCGTGTTCTTGAGCGCATGGCCGAAATGAACGACCCGGTTGGACAGCCCGCGCGCGCGGGCGAACTTGATGTAGTCGGCGCGCAGCACCTCGAGCATCTCGGCACGCACCAGCCGCATGATCAGCGTCATCTGGAAGAGCCCCAGCGTGATCGCCGGCAGCACAAGCGATGCGCGCCCCGAAGGTGTCAGCAGTCCCGTTCGCCACCAGCCCAGATCGACGGTGTCGCCCCTCCCGAAGGACGGGAAGATACTGAGCTCCACCGAGAACAGCCAGATCAGCAGCACACCGATCAGGAAGGTGGGCAGCGACACCCCGATCAGCGAGGCGGTCATGATCGCGCTCGACAGCCAGCCGCGCCGGTTGAGCGCCGTGTAGACGCCCAGCGACACCCCGATCACGAAGGCGAAGACCCCCGAGATGAGCGCGAGTTCGAGCGTTGCCGGCAGGCGCGAGAGGATCAGCTCCATCACCGGTTGCTGCAGCCGGTAGGAGATGCCGAAATCGCCCTGCACGACGCGCGAGATGTAGTTGTAGAACTGGATCGGAAACGCCTCGTTGAGCCCCAGCGCCTCGCGCAGCGCCTCGCGCTCGGCGATCGTGGCCTCCTGCCCGACCATCGAGGAGATCGGGTCGCCCACGAAGCGAAACAGCGAAAACGACACCAGCGCCACGACGAGCATGACGAGGACGGACTGGAACAGCCTTCGGATGATGTAGGCAAGCATCGTCCGGGCAGCCTCCTGCTCGGGTGACGGGGCGATCCCCGGGGCGCGGCGCGCCCGGGTTCCGACGGAAAACGCCCGCGCGGGTTAGACCGCGCGGGCGGGTTGTGCAAGCGCGCTCAGCGGTCGAAGGTCACGCTGGTCATGCGCGGCTGGTTCTCGGGATGCACGTCGAGGTCGATGTCGTCGCGCATCGCATAGGCCAGCATCTGGTTATGCACGTTGAGGAAGATGCGATCCTCCATCACCGTGTCCCAGATCTCCGCGATCAGCTCGTCGCGGGCCTCGAGATCGGTCATCGTGGCGAGCGCCTCGATCTTCTCGTCGAGCTCCGCGTTGGAGTAGCGCGTGCCGTTGAACGCACCATAGGCGCCCTCGCGGGTATGCACCAGGAAGTCGAAGACATACTGGCTGTCGAAGGTCGGCACGCCCCAGCCGAGCAGGTAGAAGTCGGTCTCCCAGTTCTCGATCAGCGGGAAGTGCAGCGAGCGGGTCTGCGAGACGAGGTTCACGTCGATATTGACCCGGCTGAGCATCCCCACCAGCGCCTGACAAATCGCCTCGTCATTGAGGTAGCGGTCATTGGGGCAGTGCAGATCGACCGAGAAACCCTCGGGATAGCCGGCCTCGGCCACGAGTTCGGCGCCGCGCTCGGGGTTGGGCGGGTCGAACTGGTGCATCTCCTCGGTCCAGCCGTTGACGAAGGGCGGCAGCGGCGCGGCCGAGGGCTGGGATTCCCCGCGCATCACCACCTGCTGAATGGCCTCGCGGTCGATCGCCATGGCCATCGCCTCGCGCACTTCGGGCTTGGCGAAGGGATTGTCGTCGACATTGGCCGATTCAAGAGTCTCCGAGGTCATGTCGTAGGAAAAGAAGATATTGCGGTTCTCCGGCCCGCGCACGACGCGGATGCCGTCGGTCTCCTCGAGCCGCGCGATGTCCTGCACGGGCACGTCCTGCACCAGATCAACCTCGCCCGACAGAAGCGCGGCGACGCGCGTCGAGGATTCGCTGATGGGCGTGTAGATGATGCGCGAGAC